>DAOPJF010000446.1:0-2721 GCA_035399525.1 Candidatus Krumholzibacteriia bacterium
CCGGGGCCGAGGCCTGGGAGAACCTCTTCCTGACCACGCCGCGCACGAGCGACCTGGTGACGCTGACCACCCAGCGCACCCAGGCGCGCCGCCTTTGGGAGGCCATGCGCACCTTCGCGCCGGTGGCCGGCGCGCCCGAGATGCGCACGCAGCGCCGCGACAAGGGCACGCTCATCGCCGAGTATGCCGCGAACCTCGACCAGTGCGTGGCTCGCATCGTCCTGGCCCGCACCCAGGACGAGATCCCGCGCACCCTGCGCCTGTCCGCGCCGCTGGCCGCGGATCTCGGCTACCTCGCCGGCGCGCTCAGGGACCAGGGCTGGCTCGTGGTGGACGAGGACGAGCTCGACGCCCTCGCCCTGCCCGGTCCCTGCGACCTGCTGGCGGCGGCCGCCGACCTGCTGGAGGCCGCCGGCGCGCTGCGGCCGGCCGTCGCCGGTGAAACCGTGGGCGACGCGGGCGACGGTGACGACCCCGACGTGCCGCAGCAGGGCGCTCCGTCGGCGGCGTCGCTGCTGGGCGACCTGCCGCGCCCGGCGGGCCTGCCGGCCCCGGCCTGGCCGCCGGCCGACGCCATCGACGTGCACGCCGCGACGCTTGCCGATCTCGCCGGCCTGCTGGGTGCGCGGCCGCAACTGGCGCCGGCGCTGCTGCTGCCTTCGGCCCGCCGACGGGTCGACTCGCTGCTGTCCCGCTGGGGTGGACGGGTCCTGGCCGAGCTGCCGGAGGATCCGCTGTGGCAGGCCTGGTGGGCGACGCTGCGGGGAGACCTCGGGCGCAGCGATCCGGCGCCCGACCGTCCGCTGGTGCGCCTGTGCCCGGCCACGCGCGCGCCGGCGAGCCCGGTGCCCGGCACGGTCATGCTGTGCCTGGGCAGCGAGGAACCGCGCCAGCACTACCGCATCCTCGCGCGCTGCACCGACGCCGCGCTCATCCTCTACCAGGAGCGCTCGCCCCTGGGCGAAACCTGAGCGGAGAGGCCCGCTTGCCGCGCCACGCCGCCCTTGTCCGCGGCCGGACCGCGGGCTAGTGTTCAGGGGCCGCGATGCATCCCGGGCGGAGCCGGCCCGGCCACCCAGACCAGCCGAGGTGTCCGATCATGGAATTCCCGTTCGAGCCGTACCGGATCAAGGTCGTCGAGAGGATCCGTCGGGTCAGCCCCCAGGAGCGCGCGCGCCTGCTCCAGGAAGCAGGCTACAACGTCTTCAAGATCCCGTCCGACGCGGTCTATGTCGACCTGCTGACCGACAGCGGCACCGCGGCCATGAGCGACCAGCAGTGGGGCGCCCTGATGACCGGCGACGAGGCCTACGCCTGCAGCAACTCGTTCCTCGCGTTCCGCGACACCATCCGCGACCTCTTCGGCTTCAAGCACGTCATCCCCGCGCACCAGGGCCGCGCGGCCGAGGGCCTGCTGTTCACCGCGCTGGTGAACGAACGCGATGTCGTGCCCAACAACATCCATTTCGACACCACGCGCGCGAACGTCGAGTTCCGCGGCGCCATCGCCCTGGACTGCATCGGCGACCAGGGGCTCGATCCGCGGCTCGACGCACCGTTCAAGGGCGACATGGACCTGGCCAAGCTCGAACGCGCGTTCGCCAAGTACGGGCCCGACCGCATCCCCTTCGTGATGATCACCATCACCAACAACAGCGGCGGCGGGCAGCCCGTGTCCATGGCCAACATCAAGGCCGTGTCCGAGTTCGTGCACGCCCGCGGCAAGAAGCTCATCTTCGACGCCTGCCGCTTCGCCGAGAACGCCTGGTTCATCCAGCAGCGCGAGGCGGGCTACCGCGAGCGCAGCATCAAGTCCATCGCCCAGGAGATCTTCTCCTACGGCGACGGCTGCACCATGAGCGCCAAGAAGGACGGCCTGGCGAACATCGGCGGCTTCGTCTGCCTGAACGACGACGACTGGGCCGTGGGCGTGACCAACCTGCTGATCCTGCGCGAGGGCTTCCCCACCTACGGCGGCCTGGCCGGGCGCGACCTGGCGGCCATCGCCCAGGGCCTGCACGAGGTGCTGGACCAGGACTACCTGGACTACCGCATCGGCCAGGTGGCGCGGCTCGGCCGCCGGCTCGACGAGTTGGGCGTGCCCTTCATCCACCCGACCGGCGGCCACGCCGTGTACATCGACGCCAAGGCCGCGCTGCCGCACATCGCGCCGGCGCAGTTCCCGGCGCAGGTGTTCACCGCCGCGCTGTACCTGGTGGGCGGCGTGCGCGGCGTGGAGATCGGCAGCCTCATGTTCGAGCACGTCGATCCCGACACGGGCGAGATGGTGCACCCGGCCAACGAGCTGGTGCGCCTGGCGGTGCCGCGCCGCGTGTACACCCACACGCAGCTGGACTACGTGGCCGACTGCTGCACCGAGGTGCTCAAGCTGGCGCCGAGGCTGCGCGGGCTGGAGATCCTCTGGCAGCCGCCGCAGCTGCGCCACTTCACCGCGCGCCTGCAGCCGACCGGCGGCGGGCCGCTGATGACGGAGGCCTGAGGCGTGACCGGCCCCGGCGACCGCGCGCCGTCCGTGCGCTGCCTGGCCCTGGACGGAGCCCTGGCCGACCTGGTGTCGCACCACGCCGCGGCCGCCGCCGACGCGACGGGGCTGGACCGGCTGGTGCGCGCGGTGACCGTCTGCGCCGACGATCTGCCCGACGCCGACGACGGCTGGCTCAGCTTCAGCCCGGGCCGCGGGGATGATCCCCGGCCCGGGCT
>DAOPJF010000447.1:0-2720 GCA_035399525.1 Candidatus Krumholzibacteriia bacterium
CGCTATCGCTATTACGCCACCCATGCCGACCACGGCGGCAAGGCCCCCTTCCGGCTCTCCGCGTCCGAGATCGAGCCGGTAGTCATGCATCAGGTCCGAGCGTTCCTAGAGCAGCCGGCGCGCCTCCTCGATGCTCTCAGACTCAACAACGCGACGCCCGACACGCTGAACGGCGTGATCGTGGACCCGGCGCTGACCACGCTGACGATCACCAACGACCCGTCCGGCACCGGCGTGACCATCGCCGATGACGGCACCGTGGTGGCCTGGCTGTTCGCCGCCGCCGCCTGCGTGGTGTTCGGCGTTGCCCTGAACCGCTTCAACGTGTTCGTGACCGGCTACAAGCCGCTGTTCCCGGACAAGCCCTACGTGCCGGCGATCCCCGAGATCCTGCTGACCGCGGGGTTCATCTCGATCCTCGTGCTGCTGTACCGGGCCTTCGTCTTCATCTTCCCGGTGCTGCATGACGAAGGGGAGGCGCACCATGCGTAGACTCGCGATCCTCGCGGCCGCGGCCCTGCTGGCGGCCGCGCCGGCGGCGCTGGCCGCCGACGCCCACGGCGCGCCCAAGGCCCCGGCCACCGGCGCCCACGCGCCGGCGGTGACCAGCTGCATCCAGTGCCACACCTGCGACCGGCCCACGGCCGAGGAGCCCTGCCTGGCGCCCTGCCCGCGCCACGGCGGCCACTTCTACGGCCAGCACGATCCGGGCGAGGGGCCCGACGTGGTGGTCATCGACCAGCTGGCCTCGCTGTACCGGCCGGTCGTGTTCGCGCACAAGCTGCACGCGGGCATGGCGACCATGAACGGCGGCTGCACCAACTGCCACCACTACTCCGAGCAGTCGGGGCAGATCCCGCCGTGCCGCGAGTGCCACGCTCCCGACCGCCAGGAGGTCGACCTGCGGATGCCGGCGCTCAAGGGCGCCTACCACCGGCAGTGCATCAACTGCCACCTCGACTGGAGCGGCGAGAACTCGTGCAGCTTCTGCCACGAGCAGGCGGGCGAGGGCAGCGCGCCGGCGATGCACGACCCCACGGACATCGTGGGCATCCCGCACCCCAAGATCGAGGCCGTGCCCACGTACACCTACGAGACCACCTACAAGGACGGCCCGGTGGTCACCTTCCACCATGCCGACCACGTGGAGATGTTCGGGCTGGACTGCGTGGACTGCCACCGCGGCGACAGCTGCAAGCGGTGCCACCACCAGGGCGAGCCCGTCGTGCCGCGCACCCTCGACCACGTGGCGTCGTGCTACACCTGCCACGCCGAGCGCGACTGCGGCTTCTGCCACCGCGAGGAGTCGATGCCCCGCTTCGACCACGCGCGGTCCACCGGGTTCGACCCCAACCGCTACCACAAGGGCCGGAGCTGCCAGGACTGCCACAGCACCCCCGACCACTTCCGCACGCCGACGGGCAAGTGCGGCGACTGCCACATCCACTGGGAGGTGGGCAGCTTCAACCACGCCGTCACGGGGCTGACCCTGGACGAGACGCACGTCGAGGTCGACTGCACCAGCTGCCACCAGGGCGGCGACTACAACGCCAAGCCGACCTGCAGCGAATGCCATGACGAGCCCATGTACCCGAAGCGCTGGCCCGGAACCGGTCCGAGGACGAAGACGAAGGGTTAGGGTGCGACCGGCGCCCGACCGCGCGGACGGCAAGGGGGGCGGCCTGCGGGCCGCCCCCCTTCGTCTATCCCGGCGTGGCCGGCGTCAGCGCCCGATCACCTCGACCGGCCCGAGGCCCAGGCTCTCCAGCCCCTCGCCGATGACCGACCAGTCCCCCACGATGACCCAGGTCATGCGCGCGGGGTCGAGCTGGGCCTGGGCCGTGGCGGTCAGCACCGGCCCGGTGCAGGCCTCGACCTGCGCGGCGAAGCGCTGCCAGGCGTCGACCGGCAGGTCGTTGCGCACGAGGTCCTCGAGCGAACCGGCCACCGCGCCGATGGTCTCGAACTGCTGCGGGAAACCCTGGATGCGGCGGTTGCGGGAGTCGGCGACCTCCTCGTCCGAGAGCGGCCGCTCGCCGCGGATCTCGGTCATCTCGCGCACCAGCTCGGCCAGCGACTCGCGCGTGTACTGCGTGTGCACGGGCGCGCTGACCAGGAAGAAACCGGCGTCGCGCAGGCCGACCAGCTGCGAGCGCGTGCCGTAGGTGTAGCCCTTCTCCTCGCGCAGGTTCAGGTTGATGCGCGAGGAGAACTGGCCGCCGAAGGCCGAGTTCAGGGTCTCGAAGGCCTCGTACTCGTCGTCCGAGCGGGTCAGCGACGCGTAGCCGCCCATGATCATGCTCTGCTCGGCGCCGGGCCGGTCGATGACCACGATCTTCGCCGTGCGCACGGGGCGCGGATCGGGCACCGTCACCGTCGGCGTCTCGGCCGGCTGCCACCCGCCGAACGCCCGGTTCAGGGCATGCCGCGCCTCGTCCATGGTCACGTCGCCGACCACGATGGCCGCCGCGTTGTTGGGCCGGTACCAGGCCGCGTGGAACGCCCGCAGGTCGTCGACCGACAGCCGCGCCAGGCCCTCCTCGGTGCCCGTGCCGGTGAACGGCTGGGCGTAGGGATGGCCCGCACCGAACATGCGCTTCTGCAGTTCCTTGATGGCCTGCACCCGCGGCTGGGCCGCCTCCTGCTGCAGCCGGCCCAGGCGCGCCTTGCGCACGCGCTCGAAGTCGGCGGCCGGGAACACGGGACGGATGACAACGTCC
>DAOPJF010000448.1:0-2719 GCA_035399525.1 Candidatus Krumholzibacteriia bacterium
GGCCGGATCCCCGCACACCATGCAGATGGCCAGCTGCTTGGTCACGTACTCCGACCCGCAGATCAGCAGGGGCATGGGGCCGAAGGGCTGCCCGCGGTAGTCCAGGTCCAGCCCGGCCACGATCACGCGCTTGCCCTGGTTGGCCAGCTTGTTGGTGACCTCGACGATCTCCGGGCCGAAGAACTGGCCCTCGTCGATGGCCACCAGTTCGGTGCGGTCGTCCACCAGCTCGAGGATGTCCCTGACGTTGGTGACCGCCACGCCCGGCAGCGATTGCTGGCTGTGGGAGACGATGCTGGTGGCGTCGTAGCGGGCGTCGATGCCGTGCTTGAAGATCTGCACGCGGCGGCGGGCGATCTGGGCGCGGCGGATGCGCTTGATCAGCTCCTCGCTCTTGCCGCTGAACATCGGGCCGCAGATGACCTCGATCCAGCCCGACTTGCCATGCACGACCTGCATCATGCCGATCCGTCTCCTGGTTGATCCCGGGGGTGGACGGAAACAATAGGATACCGGGCCGTCCGGGACAACGGGCGATTGCCGGGAGCCGCCTTTTCCCGTGCCGTCGCCCCGTCCAGGGGCTATACTTCCGCCCCATGTGGAACCGCAACGACTTCCTGGCCACGGCCCCGGGCGGCGCCGTCGGCATGATCCATCTGCAGCCGCTGCCGGGCAGCCCCCTGTGGGGCGGCGACCTGGACGCGGTGCGCAGTGCCGCCCTCGCCGACGCCGACGCCCTCGTCGAGGGCGGCTTCGGCGCCGCGATGATCGAGAACTATCACGACGTGCCCTTCCATCCGGACGTGGTGCCGGCCCACACCGTGGCCGCCCTGACGGCCATGGTGGCCGCCGTGCGCGCGCGGCACCCGGGCCTGGCCCTGGGCGTGAACGTGCTGCGCAACGACGTCGCCTCGGCCCTGGGCATCGCCGCGGCCACGGGCGCGGCCTTCGTGCGGGTGAACGTGCACGTGGGGGCGGCGGCCACCGACCAGGGGCCGCTGACCGGCCGGGCGTGGCACACGCTGCGTCTGCGCCGCGAGCTGGGCATCGGGCACGTGGGCATCATGGCCGACGTCCGGGTCAAGCACGCCCGGCCGCTGGTCGAACGTCCCCTGGCCGAGGAGGCCGCCGACCTGCGCCTGCGCGGCCTGGCCGATGCGGTGATCGTCACCGGTCCGGCCACCGGCGCGGCGGCCGATCCGGCCGACCTGGCGATCGTGCGGGCCGAGCTGCCCGACTGCCCCCTGCTGGTGGGCAGCGGCGCCACGGCGGCGTCGGTCGCGGGCCTGCTGGCCCATGCCGACGGCTGCATCGTGGGTTCGTCGCTGCAGAAGGTCGATCCGGCCACTGGCCGCAAGCGTGCCGACGCCGGGCTCGCCCGCGCATTCCTGGCCGCGGCCGAGGCCGCGCGGCGAAAGGGCTGACCGGGCCATGCGCATCCTCGTGACCGGCGGCGCCGGCTTCATCGGCGCCAACTACGTGAGAATGGTCCTCGGGCAGCAGGCCGACGAGCGCGTGGTCAACTACGACCTGCTGACCTACGCCGGCAACCTGGCCAACCTCGCCGGCTGCGACGACGACCCGCGCTACCGGTTCGTGCGCGGCGACGTGCGCGACCGCGCCGCGCTGCGGGCGCTGCTCGCCGGGGAACGCATCGACGCGGTGGTCCACTTCGCCGCCGAGAGCCACGTCGACCGCTCGGTCGAGGGCCCCGAGGTCTTCGTCAGCACCAACGTGCTGGGCACCGAGATCCTTCTGGAGGAGGCGCGCGCCGCCGGCGTCGCCCGCTTCGTGATGGTCTCCACCGACGAGGTCTACGGCTCGCTCGGCGACACCGGCCTGTTCACCGAGGACACGCCGCTGGCGCCCAACTCGCCCTACGCCGCCAGCAAGGCCGCAGCCGACCTGCTGTGCCGCGCCTTCCACCACACGTTCGGCTTCCCGGTGATGGTCACGCGCTGCAGCAACAACTACGGCCCCTACCAGTTTCCCGAGAAGCTGATCCCGCTGATGATCGCCAACGCGCTCGAGGACAGGCCGCTGCCGGTCTACGGCGACGGCCGCAACGTGCGCGACTGGCTGTGGGTGGGGGACCACTGCCGCGCCGTCGACGCCGTGCTGCGGCGCGGCGAGCCCGGCCGGGTCTACAACGTCGGCGGGTGCAACGAGATGGCGAACATCGACCTGGTGACGCTGCTGGTCGACCGCCTCGGCCGCTCGCGCGACCTGATCACCTTCGTGGCCGACCGGCCCGGGCACGACCGCCGGTACGCCATCGACGCGGCGCGGATCATGCGCGAGCTCGGCTGGGCGCCGTCGGTGACCTTCGCCGAGGGCCTGGCCCGCACCGTCGACTGGTACCTCGAGAACCGCGCCTGGTGGGAGACCATCCGCAGCGGCGAGTACCGCGCCTACTACGAGCGCATGTACGGCCGGCGCGGCGGTTCCGGCGGCGGGGCAGGGCCGGCGTGAGCCTGGCCTGCCGGCTGCCCGACGGCCGCAGCGTGGCCATCGCGCCGGAGGCCGCCGACCGCCTGAGCGCCGGCGTCATCGTGCTGGCCGACGTACGGGTCGACGACGGTCCGTCCGCCGCCGAGGCCGCCGAGGCGCTGGGGCGCGCGTCCGCGGCCCGCTGGGCCGATACGCCGCCCGCCTCGATCCCCGGTCTGGCCGAGGCGCGCACCCTCTACCACAGCTTCGGCATGGAGCCCACGCGGTA
>DAOPJF010000449.1:0-2716 GCA_035399525.1 Candidatus Krumholzibacteriia bacterium
ACGACAACACCGCCCAGCTGCCGGGCCTGGACTGGGGCGGCACCTATGACCACACGCTGCCGACGACCGTCGGCACGGTGGGCTTCGACGCCAACGCCGACCTGGCCTGGAACGGCAGCCAAGGCTTCGGCGACCCCTCGGTGGTCATCGCCATCATCGACTCGGGCGTGGACATGGACCACCCCGACCTCGCGGCCCACCTGGTGACCGGCTACGACTACGGCTCGAACGACATCAACCCCGACGACAACGCCACGGGCGCGGGCCACGGCACCTGCTGCGCCGGCATCGCGGCGGGCATCGCGGGCAACGGCATCGGCGTGGCGGGCGTGGCGGGCAACTGCTCGATCATGCCGCTGAAGGTGGCCTCGAACACCGGATCGATGAGCTTCACGGCCATCACCAACGCCATCAACTACGCGGCCACGCACGGCGCGGACATCATCAGCATGAGCCTGGGCGCGGCCACGACGTCGTACGGCCCGACCGATGCGGCGCTGCTGAACGCCTGGAACGCCGGCGTGACCATCCTGGCGGCCACGGGCAACGAGAACGCCAGCACCATCAGCTACCCGGCCATCAACCAGTACGTGATCGGCGTGGGCGCGGCCTCGCCCTGCGGCGACCGCAAGCGCTCGGGCAGCCGCAGCACCGACGTGAACCCCGGCGTGAACACCGACCCCAACGGCTACACCTGCGACGGCGAGCGCTGGTGGGGTTCGAACTACGGCGTGACCACGGCCAACGCGGCCGGCGCGGTGGAGATCATCGCCCCGACCATCCTGCCGACGACCGACATCGTGGGCTCGGCGGGCTTCCGCGCGGGCGACTACGAGATGTACTTCAACGGCACCAGCTGCGCGACGCCCTACGCGGCGGGCGTGGCGGCGCTGATCAAGGCCAAGAACCCGACCTGGACGCCGACCCAGATCCGCCAGCAGCTGCGCGACACGGCCATCGACATCGTGAACGTCGAGTCGGTCGCCGGCTGGGACCGCTACAGCGGCTACGGCATGGTGGACGCGGCGGCGGCCGTGGGCGTGGGCGCGGTGCCCGCGCCGGTGGCGGACTTCAGCGGCGCGCCCCTGCAGATCTGCCCGGGCGACGCGGTGACCTTCACCGACCTGTCCACCGGCGACATCACCGGCTGGGCCTGGGACTTCGGCGACGGCGCCACGGCCACCGAGCAGAACCCGATGCACGCCTACGCGGCGTCGGGCCTGTACACGGTGTCGCTGACGGTGACCGGCCCCGGCGGCTCGAACCAGGCCTCGTTCACCGACTACGTCGCGGTGGGTTCGCTGCCCACGGCGCTGTTCATCGTGTCCGGCACCTCGGGCGAGGCGCCCTACGAGGTGACCTTCACCAGCACGTCGGTGGACGCCGACGGCTGGGCCTGGGACTTCGGCGACGGCGGCACCTCGACCGACGAGAATCCGGTGCACGCCTTCACCGCGGCGGGCGTGTACGGCATCACCCTGATCGCCACCAACCCCTGCGGCGCCGACACCCTGGTGATCCCGGGCCTGATCACGGTGACGGCTCCCGTGCTGCCCGTGGCGGCCTTCACCCTCGATCCGGCCGGCGGCTGCGCGCCCGTGGACGTCGCGTTCACCGATGCCTCGACCGGCGGCGTGACCGCCTGGGCCTGGGACTTCGGCGACGGCGGCACCGCGACCGAGCAGAACCCGGTGCACACCTTCGCGGCGGCGGGCTCGTTCGCCGTGACGCTGATCGTCACCGCGCCGGGCGGCGCCGACACCCTGACCGTGGCCGACGCGGTCGTGGTGGGCCAGCCGGCGGTGGCGGCCTTCGCCCAGAGCGACACCAGCGGCGCCGCGCCCCTGGCGGTGACCTTCACCGACGCCTCGACCGGCGGCGTGAGCAGCTGGGCCTGGGACTTCGGCGACGGCGGCACCTCGACCGAGCAGAACCCGGTGCACGAGTACGCGGCCGAGGGCGTCTACGCCGTCAGCCTGATCGTGTCCAACGGCTGCTCGAGCGACACGCTGGCGGTGGCCGGCGCGGTCACGGTGACGGCCAACCCGCTGTCGGCCGTGCCCAACCGCGTGCCCTCGGGCTTCGGCTTGGCGCAGAACTACCCCAACCCGTTCAACCCGTCGACCACCATCGCCTTCGCCCTGACCCAGGCCGGTCCGGTGCGGCTGGAGATCTACGACGCCGCCGGCCGCCGGGTCGCGGTGCTGGTGGACGAGGAGCGGGCCGCCGGCGAGCACAGCGTCGTCTGGCAGCCGCGGAACCTGCCCTCGGGCCTGTACTTCGCCCGCATGGCGGCCGAGGGCCGGGTCGACACCCGGCGCCTGACGCTGCTGAAGTAGCCGGTCCGGCAGGGGATGGAGGGAAGGCCCCGGGCTCATGCCCGGGGCCTTCTTCATGTCGTTGGGACTATTGCGCTTGGGATGGGTTTCGGCTATGATCCCGGCCGATTCGGGTCCGGAATGGCCCGGTGATCGCCCGTACAGACCAAAGGGGGGAGCTTTCATGCTCAAGGAATTCCGGGATTTTGCCGTCAAGGGCAACGTGGTGGACATGGCTGTCGGCATCATCATCGGTGCCGCGTTCGGCACCATCGTCAAGTCGCTCGTGGCCGATATCATCATGCCGCCCATCGGCATGCTGCTCGGCGGCGTCGACTTCACGAACATCTTCCTGACGCTCAAGGGCGGCACGACGGCCGGCCCGTACCCGACGCTGG
>DAOPJF010000450.1:0-2712 GCA_035399525.1 Candidatus Krumholzibacteriia bacterium
GTGGGCTTCGACCACCGCCTCAGCGACCGCTTCGCGTTCTACGGGGGGTTCCGGTCGGACTTCGCCGCCCGGGACGAGGGTGCCGACGACACGATCCTCATGTCGTCCTGGGACCTGTGGCACGCGACCGCCGGAGCGTCCTTCCGGTTCCTCGGCGCCGAACTGACCACCGGCCTCGAGTACTCGTACGGCAACGGCCACGTGCACCCCGGCCAGGACGTGGAGGGCGGCACGGGCATCCCCGTGGACGCGCTGCAGGACGTCGAGGTCTCGTACCGCCGGCTGAAGCTGCTGCTGGGCCTGGACCTGGCCCTGCTGCTGGGCGGGGATTGAGCGCCGGCGGCGGTGCCGCCCGGTGGATTTCGCTTACCATGTCGATCGAGGATGAACCCCGGGCCGCCGCGATGGCGGCCCCCTGAACCCGGAGGCAAGACCGTGATCCGTACCCTGCGCACCGTGGCCGCCCTGGCGGCCGTGGCCCTGATGGCGGGCTGCTCGTCCATGAGCGTGAACTACGACTTCGACAGCAATGCCGACTTCGCCCAGTACCGCACGTTCGCCTGGATGGCCAAGCCCCAGGGCCTGCCCGCGGACGCGAACCAGGCCAAGCTGCACAACGACATCATCGACCGGCGCATCGAGACCGCCATCCAGGGCGAGCTGGCCGCGCGCCACATCGAGCGCGTGGACGAGAACCCCGGCCTGCTGGTGGTCTTCCACGTCGGTGTCGAGGACAAGATCCAGGTCACGGACTACGGCTACAACTACTCGCCCTACTCGGCCTACTGGGGCTACGGCTACGGCGGCCGGCAGCTGGACGTGTACCAGTACCAGCAGGGCACGCTCATCATCGACCTGGTGGACGCGAAGACCAAGAACCTGGTCTGGCGCGGCACCGGCACGAAGGTGCTCAGCGGCAAGCAGATGAGTCCCGACGAGCTGCAGGCCCGCATCAACGACGTGGTGGCGAAGATCATGCAGAGCTACCCGCCCAAGTAGCAGGAACCTGGTCGCGGCATCCCGGGTATGACGATGCGCATGGCGAAAGGAGATGCCTTGAACGATCGCAACGACACCCGCTTCGAGCAGCGCGCCGTGGCGGCCGAGGCCATCTACTCGGGCGAGACGGCCATCGACCGCTCGTCCTTCCTGCTGAAGGTCTACGGCCACCTGATGGGCGCGATCGCGGTGTTCGTGCTGCTGGAGGCCTGGCTGTTCAGCTCGGGCATGGCCTACAACCTGGCCAAGGCCCTGGTGAGCGTGAACTGGCTGCTGGTGATCGGCGGCTTCATGGTGGCGGGCTGGCTGGCGCGCGGCCTGGCCGCGGGCACCGGCGGCCTGGGCGTGCAGTACCTGGGCCTCTTGCTGTACGTGGGCGCCAACGCGGTGCTGTTCACGCCCATGCTGGTGTTCGCCGAGTACAAGTCCGGCGGCGGCGTCATCGGCAGCGCGGCGCTGCTGACGGCGCTGGGCTTCACGGGCCTGACCCTGGTGGTGCTGCAGACGCGGCGCGACTTCTCGTTCCTGCGCGGCATCCTGGGCTTCGGCGGCGTGCTGGCGCTGATGGCCATCGCCGGCGCGGTCATCTTCCACTGGGAGCTGGGCACCTGGTTCTCGCTGGCCATGGTGGCGTTCGCCGGGGCGGCCATCCTCTACGACACGTCGAAGATCATCGACTCGTGGCCGGACGACCGCTACGTGGGCGCGGCCCTCGAGCTGTTCGCCTCGGTGGCGATGCTGTTCTGGTACCTGCTGCGGCTGCTGTCGTCGCGGCGCTAGCCCGACCCGGCCCGACCGCTCGTTCGCCCCGCCGGCAAGTGCCGGCGGGGCTTTCGTTTGTCCCCCGCCTGCGGACGGTCCGGTCCTTGCGGTGATCCCGCCGAGGACGGACGCGCCCGGCCCAGGCCGGCCCGCCGATCCACCAAGACATTGCCGGACAACAGGTTGAAGACGTCGCCAACGCGGGGAGGCTGCCCTTGAGCTACGCCCATGCCCAATATGCCGAGTCCCTGGCAGATTTCGGGTCACCCCGACGTCTGCCGGGGTGCGGCGGATGGGTGCTGGTGCGCAGCATCCCGGGCGGCGGCGGCCGCCGGGACGCCACGGGCTGCTACCCCCTGTTCCGCTGCCGCGACTGGTCCGGCCTGCCCGACGACCTCGCGCGCCTGAAGGCCGACGGCCTGGTCAGCCTGGTGCTGGTGGCCGACCCCCTGGGCGGCGCGCCCGCGGGCGGGTTCGGCGCGGTGTTCGGCGACCTGGCCCGGCCGTGGAAGCAGCACTTCCTGGTGGACCTGGACGGCCGCGAACCGGGCAGCGCCCACCATCGGCGCAACGCGCGCCGGTTCCTGCGCCATGCCGGCATCGAGGTCTCGACGGCGCCGTCGACCGAGCTCGACACCTGGTGCCGTCTCTACGACGCGTTGGTGCAGCGTCACCACGTGACGGGCATCGCGCGCTTCACGCGGCGGGCCTTCGCCGAGCAGTTGGCCCTGCCCGGCGTGCTGCTGGTGAAGGCCGTCACGGCCGACGGCGGGGCGGCCGGCATGCAGCTGTGGCTGACCGACGGCGACCGGGCCTGGCATCACCTCTCGGGCTACGCGCCGGCGGGCTACCGCTGGGGCGGCGCCTCGTACGCCCTGATGCAGGCCTCGCTGGCCGAGCTGGCCGCGCGCGGCGTGCGCACGGTCGACCTGGGCGCCGGCGCGGGCCTGG
>DAOPJF010000451.1:0-2698 GCA_035399525.1 Candidatus Krumholzibacteriia bacterium
TGATGCCCAGGCCGCCCAGCTGGATCAGCAGCAGGATCACCGACTGGCCGAACACCGTGAACCCCGTGCCCGTGTCGCGCACGATCAGGCCGGTGACGCAGACGGCGCTGGTCGAGGTGAACAGCGCGTCAAGGAAGCCGATGGGCTGGTCGGGCGGCGTGGCCCGCGGCAGCATCAGCAGGCCGGCGCCGACCAGGATCAGCAGGCCGAACAGCAGGGTGAACGACACCGCCGGGCGGACGCGCCAGCTGGCGAAGCGGCGGTGCAGGTGGGGCAGCTCGATGGCGAACATGCCCACGATGTAGACCTGGACCAGCACCAGGTACACGCGGGTCAGGTCGCCCGACACCAGGCGGCCGAGGCGGCCCTCGCCCCCCAGCGACCGGCGGCCCGCCAGCACGGCCAGCCCCTCGAGCACCAGCAGGACCAGCAGCAGCAGGTGGGGCCAGCGCTCGCGCAGGAACGCCCGCAGCGACACCGCCTCGCGGCGGGCCAGCACCAGCTCGGTGGAGAACAGGGCCACGGCGGCCCCGCTCAGCAGCCGGGCCAGGTGCCGGGACAGCTCGTCGGGGTAGGTCCCGTGCTCGATCACCAGGCCCGCCAGGCCGCAGAGGCCGGCCACGCCCAGGACGAGGCGGCGGGTCAGGCGGGTGCGGGATCCGGTGGTGGACAAGGGCGCTCCTGGGAAACCGGGTCTTTTCGATCAACCGGCGGTCGGGACGCCCGATATAGGAACGAGGTCCCGTCCGCCCCGGAGCCGGCCCGACCGGCCGCGGGGATGCCGAGATCATGGAACCTGTTGCCCGATTAATCAATAAGCGGATGTTTGCCAGGAGAATCACGATGGCGCGACGGATGTTGGTGATCTTGGGCGCGGCCGGACTGGCCCTCGCCGTGGCCGGCCCGCCGGCCCCGGCCCGGGCGGCGTCGGCCCCGCTGGACACCCTGCGAGAAGCCGCCGCCGACTCGGCGCGGGACGCCCGCTACGCGCCGGCGGCCATCGATATCAGCCGCAAGCGGTTGCCCGAGGTGTCGGCCACGGTGGTCCCCCAGTCGGCCGCCCCGTCGCGGCCACCGCGGCTGGACGATCCGACGGCCGGGGCCTGGGCCATCCTGCAGGCCCGCCGCGCGGCGAGCTCCGGCGACGCCGGGGCCATGGGCCAGAGCCTGGCCGCCGCCGTGGATGCGGACCCCTCGCGGGCCGAGTACCGCCTGTGGAGCAGCCTGCATGCCGTGCGCGGGTTCGACACCACGGCGCTGGTGAAGATGCTGCCGGGCAGCCTGCGTGACGTGGCCTCGTCGCCGATCGCCCGCGCCCGCTTCGCGGCCGCCGGGCACCAGGGCGCCCTGCTGGCGGTCGGCGTCTTCTGGAGCGTGCTCGCGGCCGCCCTGCTGCTGGCCTCGTGGCGCAACCTCTCCCACGACCTGTCGGCGCGGGTGTTCCGCGACCGCCGCCACCGCCTGCACGGCTGGCTGCCGCTGCTGGTCGTGTTGCTGCTCGTGGCGCTCAAGCCCGGGTGGTTCGGCTTCCTGGCCCTGATCTCGGTGCCGCTGCTGGTCGTCAACCGGGGCAAGGCCCGCGGCCTGCTGGCGGCGACCTGGGCGACGACGCTGCTGCTGGTCATCCCCAACTGGCCGGCCCTGCGCCTGGCCGCACCCGCGCTCGACCCGGACAGCGAAGTCACGCTGCTGGACCAGTCGTGCGTGCAGAACCCCGACGCGGCGGTCATCGCCGACCTGCGGCAGCGCATCGAGTCGGCCGACGATCCGGCGCGGCGCGCGCGCCTGACCGTGGCCCTGGCCGTGCAGGAGGCCCGGCGCGGACGCTACACCGCCAGCAACGAGCTCTTCGCCCAGGTGCTGGCGGTCGAGCCGGACAACGAGCCCGCCCTGGTGGGCACGGCCAACAACGTCTACTACCTCGGGCGCCTCGAGGAGTCGATCCGCCGCTACGAGGACGCCGCCCGGCGGCATCCCCGGCGGGGCGAGATCCCCTACAACCTGGCCCAGGTGTACTTCAAGAAGCTGTTCGTCCCCGAGGCCACCGCGGCCCTCGAGCGCTCGCGCGCCCTGGGCTTCGTGGCGCCGGGCACGCACCAGTCCGAGCGGCCGGAGGCCTACGCCGCGGTGATCTACCCCGGCCTGACCGACGCCGCGCTGACCGAGGCCTGCCGGGCCGAGGCCGGCCTGTACCCGCCGCTGGTGACCATCACCTCGTGGCGGCGCCAGCTGGGCGTGCCGGGCCTGCCGCTCGTCGCGCTGCTGGGCGCCCCGCTGCTGCTGGCGGTGCTGGTCATCGGCACGTCGAAGCGGCAGCAGGACCCCCGCGGCTGCGAGAACTGCGGCGTGCCGCTGTGCCGCACGTGCTGCAAGGTGCGCGACGGCGCGTGGCTGTGCGCGGCCTGCGGCGAGACCGCGGACCGGGCCCGCAGCGACATGATCCTGGCCACGCTGCTGAAGAACCGCAGCCGCGACGAGGGCCTGGCGCGCAACGCCCGCATCGTGCGCCTGGGCCACCTGCTGCCGGGGGCCGGGCACCTGGCCGCCGGCCGCGTGGGCCACGCCTGGTTCCGCCTCTCGCTGCTGGCAGCGGGCCTGGTGCTGCTGCTGGAGGGCTGGATCTTCGCGCCCACCGGCGCGTGGACCACGCCCGGCCTGCTGCTGGACGGCGAGCTGGTGCACCCGCTGTGGCTGCCGC
>DAOPJF010000452.1:0-2691 GCA_035399525.1 Candidatus Krumholzibacteriia bacterium
CAGGCTCATGGTGCGGGGCTCCTTGGTGCGGGGTCGGCAAAAGGCCCGCGGCGGGTGCACGGGCCTTTTTGACATTATATATTCTACGACATAGTCAACTTGTTTTGCAATAGTCGGTTAATGTCATTGTGAAATTGTCGTATCGTATTGTGCGAAACCCAGTTGCCCATGGGCCGGGGGATCGCCTCCGGTTCGGCATGGCGGCTGCGGGCCGGTCGGTCGTAGGCTGGTATCCGTACCGTCGACCGCCATCACTCCAGGAGATGTCCCGTGATCTACACCGTGACCCTGAACCCCGCCCTCGACCGCGCCGTGACCGTGGGGCGGCTGCTGCCCGACGACACCACCCGCATGACCGGCGTGACGGTCTACGCCGCCGGCAAGGGCATCGACGTGTCGCGGGTGGTTCGCGAACTGGGCGGCACGAGCGTGGCCCTGGGCTTCGTGGGCGGCTACGCCGGGCGCCAGCTCGAGGGCCTGCTCATCAACGCCGGAGTGGTCTGCGACTTCACCGAGATCGCCGGCGAGACGCGCACCAACATCATCCTGCGCGAGTCCGAACAGGGGCGGCAGTACGCGGTCAGCGCGCCGGGACCCGAGGCGGGCCCGGCGGCCATCGGCCGGCTGTGCGACCAGGTGCGGCGCCTGGCCGACCTGGACTACCTGGTCATCAGCGGCAGCCTGCCCCGGGGCGTGACGGCCAACGTGTACAACCAGCTGATCCAGACCGGGCGGGCCCACGGCGCCTTCGTGATGCTGGATGCCGACGGCGAGGCCCTGCGCGAGGGCATCGCCCACGGGCCCGCCTGCATCAAGCCCAACCATCACGAGCTGGGGCGCCTGGTGGGGCGCGAGCTGGCCGACGAGGCGCAGATCCTCGACGCCTGCACCGAGGTGCACGCCATGGGCGTGAAGCACATCATCGTCTCGCGGGGGCGCCACGGGCTGATCTACTCGGATGCGGCGGGCCCTCGCTACAAGGCGGTGTCGCCGCCGGTGGAGGCCGACAGCACCGTCGGTGCCGGCGACTCGGTGGTGGGCGGGTTCGTGCTGGCCCACAGCCGCGGCCTGGTGGCGGGCGAGTGCCTGCGCTGGGGCTGCGCCGCGGGCGCGGCCACGGCCCGCACGCCGGGCACCGAGCTGTGCCACCGCGCTGACGTCGAGGCCATCCTCGACCAGGTCGTGGTGACCGCGCTCTAGCGGCGTATCAGCGGGCGGCGCCCTCGCCCGGCCAGAACACCGTCAGGATGTCGTCCAGCAGCGCGCGCCACTGGCCCCACGAGTGCCCCTCGTGGGTGACGATGGTGCGGTAGGCGTAGCCATGGTCGTCGAGCAGGGCGATGAACCGCCGCGTGTGCTCGCCGAAGTCGGCGAAGGTGCCCCAGGTCAGCACCAGGTCGAGGTCGCGCCGCGGCTGGTCGCGCCACACCGCGAGGATGCGCCCGTCGCCCGCCTGGAATGCCGGCGACATGATGGCGATGCGGCCGAACACGTCGGGGGCCTGCGCGGCGAACCAGGCCGCGTTCAGACCGCCGAGGGACGTGCCCAGGATGGCGCGGTCGCGCCGGTCGCGGCTGGTGCGCCCGTGGCTGTCGATGGCCGGCACCAGCTCGCGCGCGACGAACCGCACGAAATCCTCGTTCATGATGTACTGGTCGGCGCGGCGGTTGGCGCCGTCGATGCGCGGATCGATGAACACCGCCGCGATCGGGCGCAGGCGCCCCGCGGCGATGAGGTTGTCCAGCACCTCGACCATCGCGCCCATGGCCGGGTCGGCGTACTCGTGGCCGTCGGTGACGTAGATGACCGGCAGGGCGCCCAGCGAGTCGAACCCCGCAGGCACGTACACCGAGTAGGCGATGGTGGCGCCGAGGGCCTCGCTGCGGATCGTGGCGGGGATCACCTGCCCGTGCGGCCCGTCGTCGCGCCGTACGGTCCAGGGCGACGGTCGCCAGTCGGGCATGCGCAGCTCGGAGTTGTCGCCGAAGCCGCCGCGCTGCCGGTGCGGGTTGACGGGATCCATCAGCCAGGTCTTGCCGTCGGTGACGATCTTGTAGTCGAGGCGGGCGTCGCGCGGGAAGGTCTCGACGCGGGCCCAGACGTCGGTGCCGGGCACGCGCACCGCGGGCGCCGCGGCCGGATCCCAGCCGTTGGCGTCGCCGGGGAAGGCCACTCCCGACGCCTCGCCGCGGAACAGGAACACCACCGAGTCGCCGGCCACGAAGGGCACCCGGCCGTCGCGGCAGAGGTCGGCCCACAGCGTGTCGACGGCGGCGGCGCGGCGTCCGGCGTCAGGCTTGGCGGCGATGGCCGCGAACGAGGCCGCCAGGGCGGCGCAGGTGGAGGGCGGGCGTTCGCCTCCCGGTCCGCGCCGCGCGGCGTCGGCCGGGGCGGCGGTGCAGGCGACGATGAACAGGGCGGCGGTCAGCCGGCGCAGGGATCGCATGACGCTCCGATCGGCGGCCGCCCACCGGCCGCGCATTCATCGTAGCAGACGGTGCGCCGGTGTCCTAGAGTGCGGTCCGCAGCCCCGGGCGGGCCGGGGAGCGCGGGGAGTGCGCGATGGACGTCGTCATCCTGGCCGGAGGCCTGGGCCGCCGCTTCGGCGGCGTGAAGCAGTTCGTGCCCGTCGCGCCCGACGGGGCGACGCTGCTGGAGGTCACGGTCCGCGACGCCGTGCGGGCCGGGTGC
>DAOPJF010000453.1:0-2684 GCA_035399525.1 Candidatus Krumholzibacteriia bacterium
GATGGTCACCATGGGCGCCTGCCACACGGCCGCGAAGTTCAGGCCCTCGTGGAACGCGCCCTCGCTGGTGCCGCCGTCGCCGATGAAGGCCACGGCCACCTCGCCGGTCCTGCGGTACTTGGCGGCGTAGGCGAGGCCGGCGGCGTGCTCGATCTGGCAGCCGATGACCACGCTGGTCGGCATGATGCGCAGGTCCCGGTCGGGCTGGATGTTGCCCTCTTCCCAGCCGTTGTAGTAGTCGAGGGTCGCGGTCAGGGGCTCGCCCCGGACCAGGCGGCCGCCCAGCTCGCGGAAGGCGCCCACGAACCAGTCGCCCGGCCGCATGAGCATGGCCGTCGGGATGCTGATGGCCTCGTGGCCGGTGCAGGGCGGGAAGGTGCCCAGGCGGCCCTGGCGCTGCAGCTTCAGCATGCGCTCGTCGAGCTCGCGGGCCAGCCGCATCCAGCGGTACATCTCGACCGCCCGCTCCTGGCCGATGGCCGGCTCGAGCTTGGTGTCGACCGTGCCGTTCTCGTCCAGGACCTGCAGGTACGGGACGGAGAACTTCGCGATCTGCTTCTTGGGCATGGACGCGGTCCTTCGGTTGGAATCCGGGTGGGTCCGATGGGCAGAAGCCGACCGGGCGGGCCGGCTTGGGCCGGTCCGCCGGGAAGGCGTTCCAGAATCGTCGATCCAGGCGCCAAAACGGGCCGACGAGCGGCCCGAGGCGACCCGGCACATGATAGCAGGGTGCAAGGATATCGCAAATCGGCGTTTTGCGGCTGGCAAGGCCATCGCGCGCCCGTTAGATTGGCTTCTGGATAGACGTTATCGCGGGCCGCGCCCCGCCGGGCCACCGACGCCGGAGGATGATCATGCTCAGCAAGAAGCTGCAGGACGCCCTGAACAAGCAGATCAACGAGGAGTACTACTCCAGCTACATCTACCTGGCCATGGCGGCCTACCTCGAGGACGTGAACCTGGACGGCTGCGCCCACTGGATGCGCATGCAGGCCCAGGAGGAATACCAGCACGCCATGAAGATCTTCGACTACCTGATCGACCGCGGCGGCCGGGTCGAGCTGCGCGAGGTCAAGGCGCCCCCCAAGGCGTGGGAGTCGCCGCTGGCCACGTTCAAGGCCTCGCTCGAGCACGAGCAGTACATGACGGCCAACATCAACAAGCTGGCCGACCTGTGCATCGAGGAGCGCGACCACGCGACCAACAACCTGATGCAGTGGTACGTCTCCGAGCAGGTCGAGGAGGAGGCGCAGGTCGAGGACATCGTCAAGAAGCTGCAGATGATGGGCGGCGACGGCCCGGGCCTGTTCCTGATGGACCGCGAGCTGAAGACGCGCCCGTTGCCGGCGGCCCTGGGCGCCCCGGACGCCGGAGCCTAGCCCATGGCGTCGTCGAAGTTCCAGGCCGTGGCCGCGCCCGTCGCGCGGACGATGATCATCATCTGGGCGGCGTTCCTCGCCGCGCCGTTCGTCTACCTGGTCGTGGGCTGGATCCTGTCCCGCAACCCGCGTCCCGAGGATGCGGCCGAGGCGCCGGTGGGCGTGCTGACCGCCGCGTTCCTGCTGGTGGGGACGGCGCTGGTGGCCGCGTCCTTCGCCCTGCAGCGCCGGGCGCTGGGCGACGCCGCCCTGAAGGCGGTCATGGGGCCGGGTTCGAGCGCCCTGCTGCCCCCGGGCGCCGGCGACCTCGAGCCCGTCGAGCAGCGGCTGGCCCGCCTGCTGCCTCACTACCAGACCACGCTCATCAAGGTCCTGGCCATGCGCGAGGCCCTGGCCATCCTGGGCCTTGTGCTGGTGGTGCTGACGGGGAACTTCCTGCTGATGGTGCCCTGGGCCGTGGCCGCGGTGGGCCTGATCACCACGCAGCCGCCCCGCGTGCGCGAGCTCGTCGAGCGGGCCACGCCGCTGGCGCGGTCGCTGGGCTAGGCGTCGTCGCCGAGCCCGCGCTCGATCTCGTCGGCGGTCTCGCGGTCCATGGGGCCGGCGCGGCGGCGCAGCTCCTCGATGAACCGCCGCCGCAGCTTCGCCGGCTCGTTCTGGCCGAACTTGGCCTTGCCCGTCCACGACTCGGCCTCGAGCCGGTACACGCCGACCCCCTGCAGCGCCTTGGCGTAGCGCGGCTCGGCGGGATCGATGGGGTCGAAGCCGCCCTCGGGCTGGTACTTGTCCATGAGCGCCTGCAGCGCCCGCGCCTTCTCGGCCGGGTCGTCCACCAGCCCGCAGCGCCCCTTGATCTCCACCGACTTGAAGAAGTGCGTGGCCGGGCAGGCGTAGCCCGGGGCCGACCAATAGCTCGGGATCATGCTGTAGGGCACGGTCATGGTGAAGCCGGCGCGGGCCCCGCCGGGCAGGGCGCAGGCCGCGTGCTTCTCGCCCGCGAGGGCGCCGTGGAAGTAGATGCGGCCGTCCACCGCGCAGAAGTTCAGGCCCACCGCCCGCGGCCAGCCCTCGGCCGTGACGATGACCAGGTAGCCCACCTCGGCGCGGGCGGCCACCTCGGTGAACAGGGCGGGATCGTCCGAGGCCAGCTCGCGGCGCCTCATGTCCGGGCATCCTCCGGGACGGGGTGGTGGAAAAGGGAGGCCGCCCTGCACGGGGCGGCCTCCTCAATGAAGACCCGGGGCGGGCCGCGCGCTACTCGGTCAGCGCGTTCTTGATCTTCACGCCCTTGCCGCTGAAGGTGAT
>DAOPJF010000454.1:0-2675 GCA_035399525.1 Candidatus Krumholzibacteriia bacterium
CGGCGCGGATCGTCATGGCGCCGCCGTCGCGCTCCATGGCGTGCAGCGCGTTGGTGGCGAGGTTCAGCAGCATCTGGCCGATCTGGGCCGGGTCCGCCACGATGCGCCCGACGCCGGGTTCGATCGCCACCCGCAGCTCGATGGTCGAGGGCAGGGTCGGCCGCAGCAGGTCGACGGCCTCCTGCACCATGGCGCCCACGTCCGCCGGCCGGGCCTCGCGTTCCTCGCGGCGGCTGAACAGCAGGATGCGCCGCACCAGTTCCTCGCCGCGCCGCGCCGCCTTCAGCACGCGGTCGAGGTCGCGGGCCAGGTTCGAGCCGTCCTCGGCGTCGCCGCGGGCCAGGCTGGTGAAGCCCAGGATGGCCTGCAGGATGTTGTTGAAGTCGTGGGCGATGCCTCCGGCCAGCGCGCCGAGCGCCTCCATCTTCTGGGCCTGGCGCAGCTGGAGCTCGGTGCGGGCGTTGGCCTGGTGCGACTGCAGGATCGGTGCGAGGTACCCGGCCAGGGACTCGAGGAACGCCCGGTCCGAGACGCGGTAGACGTCCGACCGGTCGGCGACCACGAGCACGCCCAGGACCTGGTCCCGCGTCGAGATGGGCACGCCCACCGCGCCGCGCACGGTGTGACCGCTGCCGTCCAGGTCGACGAGCCCTTCCTCGATGACCGCATGGTTGTGCCGGGTCACCCGCGCGAGCATGGGCGGCAGGCGGTCGGCGGCGATCCGCCCCACCTCGGTGTAGGGGCGGGCGGCGACCAGGCGCAGGGCGCCCTCGCGTTCGACCGTGGCCAGCAGGCCGGCCGGGCTGCCCAGGGCGTCCGAGACCAGGGCGAGCACGCTGCGGTAGATCTCCGGGCCGCTGCCGGTCAGGAACGCTGCCGCCAGCCGGTTGCGGACCTCCAGGGCCAGCTCGGCCTCCTTGCGGTCGGTGATGTCGCGGTGGGTGCCGGTCATGCGCAGCGGCTCGCCCGCGGCGTTGCGGCGCACGACCTTGCCCCGGTCCAGCACCCAGATGTAGTGCCCGCGGGCGTGGCGCAGCCGCACCTCGGTCTCGTAGATGGGCACCTCGCCCTGCAGGTGGGCGTGCAGCAGCGCCATGGCGCGGCGGTGGTCATCCGGATGGATGAGGCTCTCCCAGGTCTTCTGGTCCGGCGTGACGTCCTCGAGCTGCAGGCCGAGCATCGTCGCCCACGAGCGGCTGTACACCATGCGGCCGCTGGGGATGTCCCAGTCCCAGACGCCGTCCTGCGCCGCCTCGAGCGCCAGGCTCAGGCGCTCGCGGCTGACCACCAGGTCGCGCCGGGTCTCGACCTCGGCCGTGATGTCGCGGAAGACGGTCAGGATCGCCGGCGAACCTTCGTAGCGCAGCAGCCGACTGCGGACCATGGCCGTGGCGTACACCCCGTCGCCGCGGCGCATGCGCATCTCGCGCGGCACGAAGTCGTTCGCGCCGGACCTGAGGGATGCCAGGTACGACAGGACGTCCGCGCGGTCGTCCGGGTGGATGACATCGTCGACCCCGAGCAGGGCGAGCCCGGGCAGGTCCGTCCTGCCCAGGAACGCGAGAGCGGCCTCGTTCGCGAACAGCGGCCGGCCGCCGCGGTGGACGACGACGCAATCGGGGAAGGCCGCCACCAGGGCGGCGGCGTTGGCCTCGCTCGCCGCCAGCCGGTTGCGGGTCGTCTCGAGGCGACGCGCGTGGAATCCCCACACGACCCCCGTCAGCGCGACGAAACTGCTGGCCAGGAGGCGGATGTACAGCTCGTGGCCGTCGGGGGCCGACAGCTGCTCGGCCAGGCTTTCCTTGCCGAAGATCAAGGCGTCGACGGCGGCATCGATCAGCCACACCGCGGCGATGGCCAGGCCGGTCATGATCCAGATGCGTCGTGCGTTCAGCATCGCTGGTCGATCCCATCCGCAGGTGGCGAGCCCCACGGATCGTAAGCGGAAGCGAGGCAAGGGTCAACGGCCGTCTGCACCGGGATTCGATAGTGGCGGACCCGGCGGAAAGGGGGCATCTTGGCCGCTATGCCCGCGACCACCGGACATCCCCTCTTCGCCCTGGCGGTGCTCCTGGCGGCCGGCGCCCTGGGCGGCGCCGCCGCGCGCCGCCTGCGGCAGCCCTCGGTCACCGGCCAGATCCTGGCGGGCATCCTGCTGGGCCCCTCGGTGCTGCACGTGCTGGGCGAGGACACTGCCCACATGCTCAAGCCGATGGTGCACTTCGCCCTGGGCCTGATCGCGGTGGACGTGGGCACCCACCTTCACCTGCGCCGGCTGCGCAACGCCCGGCGCCGGCTGGGCCTGCTGCTGCTCGCCGAGGCGACCGTGACCCCCGTCCTGGTGGCCCTGGCCCTGCGCGCGACCGGCCGCGACTGGCCCTTCGCCCTGCTGTTCGGCGCCCTGGCCGTGTCGACGGCGCCGGCCACCGTGGTGGCGGTGGTCAAGGAGACGCGCAGCAAGGGCGTCTTCGTGCGCACCCTGATCGCCGCCGTGGCCCTGAACAACATCGCCTGCATCGTGCTGTTCGAGACGGTGTCGGCGGTGGTGGGGGCAGGCCTCGATCCTGCCGGGAGCGTGCCCCTGGGCACGGCGCTGCTGGTGCCGCTGGGCGAGCTGGCGCTGGCCGTGGCGCTGGGCGGTGCCGTAGGGATGCTGCTGGTGGTCGCCTCGCGCC
>DAOPJF010000455.1:0-2674 GCA_035399525.1 Candidatus Krumholzibacteriia bacterium
GTTGGTGATGGTGAAGGTGCCGCCGCGCATGTGCTCGGCGCCCAGCGTGCCTTCGCGGGCCTTCGTGGCCAGGTCGAAGACGTCGTCGGCCAGCTGCACGATGCTCTTGCGGTCGGTGCCGCGCACCACCGGCACGATCAGGCCGCGCCCCGTGTCCGCGGCGAAGCCGATGTTGTAGTAGTCCTTGTAGATGATCTCCTCGCGGAACGGGTCGAGGCTGGCGTTGAACGCCGGCGTCGCCCGCAGGCCCGCGGTGACGGCCTTCATCACGAAGGCCAGCAGCGTCAGGTTGCCGCCCGCGCCGCCCTTGCGCCGCTCGCGCTCGCGGCGGCGAAAAGCGTCCAGCTCGGTGACGTCGGCCTCGTCCATGTGGGCCACGTGGGGCACCAGGGCCATGGACGTCACCATCTTGCGGGCCACCTTGCGGCGGATCGAACGCAGGGCCTCGATGCGCACCGGGCCGTCGGTGCTGAAGTCGGGCAGGGGCTCGAGCTCCAGGAACGGGATGGTGGCCGAGGCGTGGGCCGCGAACTCGGCGAAGGCCGACTCGTCGCGCACCTGGCGGGCGGCCACGTGCTCGGCCGCCGCGGCCGCGGGGACCGCCGCCGGTGCGGCCTTGGCCGGCGCCGCGTGGGCGCCGCGCTCGGCGAAGCGGTGCACGTCCTCGGGCGTGACCCGGCCGCCGGGGCCGGACGGGGCCACCAGGTTGATGTCGATCTTCAGCTGGCGGGCCAGGCGGCGCGTGGCGGGCGCGGCGGCCACGGGGCGGCGCACGCCGGGCTGCGCGGCCGGGGCCGCGGCCTCGGGGGCCGGCGTCGTCTCGGGCCGGTCGGGCTCGGCGAACACCGCGTCGGCCGCCGCGTCGGCCGCGGCGGCGGTGTCGCCCGAGCCGTCGTCGATGACCACGACCACGTCGCCCACGTTGATGATGTCGCCGACCTTGCCGCGCAGCGCCCTGACCTTGCCGCCGCGGGGGGCGGGGATGGTCACGGCGGCCTTGTCGGTCTCGACGTCCACCAGCGGCGCGTCCTCGGCCACGGTGCCGCCCTCGGCCACGTGCCACTTGAGGATCTCGCCCTCGTGGATGCCTTCGCCCAGGTCCGGCAGCTTGAACTCGAACACGGTCGCCCTCCCGGGACGCGGACTAGAAGTCCAGGGTCTCCTCGATGCCGTGCGCCACGCGCGCGGCGTTGGGGATGTAGCTCTTCTCGCGGCCGAAGTACGGCGTCACGACGTCGTAGCCGGTCAGGCGCTTCACCGGCGCCTGCAGGTACATCAGCGCCTTGTCGTTGATCTGGGCCGTGATCTCGCTCGAGGCGCCGAAGCTGCGAGGGGCCTCCTGGACGATGACGCAGCGGCCGGTCTTCTGCACCGACGCGGCGATGGTGTCGCTGTCCAGGGGCGCGATCGACAGCACGTCGATGATCTCGATGCTGGCGCCGCGCTTCTGCTCGACCTCGGCCGCGGCCTTCAGCGCCGGCCGCATCATGGCGCCCCAGCTGACCAGGGTCAGGTCGGCGCCCTCCTGCACCACCTGGCACTTGCCGATGGGCATGGTCTCCTCGTCGTCGGGCACCTCCTCGCGGAAGGCGCGGTACGAGTGCTTGGGCTCCATGAACACCACGGGGTCGGGATCGCGCATGGCCGCCACCAGCAGGGCGCGCGCGTTGCGCGGACCCGAGGGGATGACGACCTTCGCGCCCGGCAGGTGGGCGTACAGCACCTCGCGCGACTCGCTGTGGTGCTCGAGCGCCCGCACGCCGCCGCCGTAGGGCATGCGGATGACCATGGGCACGGTCAGCTGGCCGTGGGTGCGCGAGCGCAGGCGCGTGGCGTGGGCCTCGAACTGGCCCATCATCAGGTAGCTGAAGCCCGAGAACTGCATCTCGCACACCGGGCGCAGGCCGGCCAGGGCCATGCCGATGCTGGTGCCGATGATGCCCGACTCGGCCAGGGGCGTGTCGACCACGCGCTCGGGGCCGAAGGCGTCGAGCAGGCCCTCGGTCAGGCGGAACACGCCGCCGTCGACGGCCACGTCCTGGCCCAGGACGATCACGCGGTCGTCCTTCGCCATCTCCTGGTGCAGGGCCAGGTTGATGGCCTGGACCATGTTGAGCTTAGCCATGCTCGGCCTCCCGGGCGACGTTCGCGAGGAAGTCGCGGTGCTGCTCCTGGATGACCGCATGGTCGGTGCCGTAGACGTGGCGGAAGGGCTCGTCCTGCGCCCGGTCCTTCGGCGCCTCGAACTCGGCGACGGCGGCCTCGACGCGCGACTTCACCTCGGCCGCGAGGGCCTCCTCCTGCGCGTCGTCCCACCAGCCCTTCGCCGCGAGCCACTTGCGGGTGCGGATGAGCGGCTCCTTGTCCCAGGCGCACTTCTCGTCGTCTTCCTTGCGGTACTTCTTCGGATCGTCGGCGGTGGTGTGCATCATCAGGCGGTAGGTGATGGCCTCGATGAAGGTCGGGCCGCCGCCGGTGCGCGCGCGCTCGAGGGCCTCCTCGACCGCGACCCAGACGGCCAGGGGATCGTTGCCGTCCACCTGCATGACCGGCATGCCGTAGGCGATGCCCTTCTGGGCGATGGTCTCGCTGTGGGTCTGCCCGGCGCGGGGGATGGAGATGGCCCACTGGTTGTTCTGGCAGATCGTCAACATGGGCGCCTGCCACACGGCCG
>DAOPJF010000456.1:0-2671 GCA_035399525.1 Candidatus Krumholzibacteriia bacterium
CCTCGGCGTCCGGCGTGCTCTCGCGCTTCCAGGAGAAGGCGGAGGCGGCCGGGCTGAACGAGGACGACATGAACGACCTGCTGGACTGGATCGAGGCCCAGTGGGCGTGGGAGCAGCGTCCGACGCCGGCCCGCGAGCCCCTGCCCGACGCCCCGTCGCGGGCGGCCTTCCGCCACTACGGCGAGGCCGAGACCGAGTACCTGACGCGCGAGGCCCTGGGCTGGCTGATCGGCCTGGAGGAGCGCGCCGGGATCGACAAGGCCCAGTTCGAGGCCCTGCTGCAGTACGCCTCGTTCATCGCCATGCGGCCGCTGGAGGTGGCCGACCTGGAGATGGTCATCGAGCAGGTCCTGTTCCGGCCCCAGCGGCCGGGGATGACCGGCGGCGCGTCCGACGGCCAGTCCTGGACCCACTAGACACGGCGCCGCGAACGCGCGGATGCCAGCCTTCCGGCCCGGCCGCTCATGGGCAGCAGCCGGGTCGCGGCGTGCCGGGCCCGCCCGCGCGCCCCACGACCGAAAGGACGCGATCGTTGAAGCTGATCATCGTCGAGTCGCCGGCCAAGGCCCGCACCATCACCCGCTTCCTGGGCAAGGAGTTCCGGGTCGAGGCGTCCTACGGGCACATCCGCGACCTGCCGCCCACGGCCAAGGACATCCCCGCCGAGTTCAAGAAGCAGCCGTGGTCGCGGCTGGGCGTCAATCCCGACGACGACTACACGCCCATCTACATCGTCTCGCCCGACAGCCGCAAGCAGGTGGCCGAGCTGAAGAAGCTGGTCAAGCAGGCGGACGAGATCCTGCTGGCGACGGACGAGGACCGCGAGGGCGAGGCCATCAGCTGGCACCTGCTGGAGGTGCTGCAGCCGAAGGTGCCGGTCAGGCGCATCACCTTCCACGAGATCACCCGCGGCGCCATCGAGGCGGCGCTCGAGAGCCCGCGCGACGTGGACCTGCAGCTGGTCTCGGCGCAGGAGAGCCGCCGCATCCTGGACCGCCTGTACGGCTACTCGCTGTCGCCGGTGCTGTGGAAGAAGGTGCGCGGCAAGCTGTCGGCGGGCCGCGTGCAGAGCGTGGCCGTGCGCCTGGTGGTCGAGCGCGAGGAGGAGCGGCGCAGGTTCGTCGTCGCACGCTACTGCGGCATCCAGGCCGAGCTGCAGGCCGGCGAACTGGAATTCTCGGCGAACCTGGCCGAGGTCGACGGTCTGAAGGTGGCCGACGGCAAGGATTTCGATCCGGACACGGGCGCGCTGAAGGATCCGCGCAAGCGCGTCCTGCTGGACGAGGGCCTGGCCGAGACGCTGGCCGAGGCGGCCCGCACCACGATTCCCTGGACGGTGAAGGCGGTCGAGCGCAAGGCCACGACCCAGCGGCCCGCGCCGCCGTTCACCACCTCGACCCTGCAGCAGGCCGCCAGCTCGAAGCTGGGCTTCACGCCGCAGCGCACCATGCGCGTGGCGCAGCGCCTGTACGAGGGCGTCGACACCGGCGGCGGCAACCGCGAGGGCCTGATCACCTACATGCGTACCGACTCGCTGACCCTCAGCGAGAAGGCGCTGGCCGAGACCGAGCACTTCGTGCGCGGCGCGTTCGGCGCCGAATACACCGAGGGCCCGCGCCGCTACCGCACCCAGAACAAGGGCGCCCAGGAGGCCCACGAGGCCATCCGGCCCACCGTGGTGGCGCGCACGCCCCGCGACGTGGCGGCGTACCTCGACGGCGACGAGCTGAAGCTGTACACCCTGGTCTGGAACCGCATGGTGGCCTCGCAGATGGCCAACGCGCAGCTGGACAAGACGGCCGTCGACCTGGCGGTCGACGCGGGCGGCCGCGCGCTGGTGTTCCGGGCCAACGGCTCGATCGTCACCTTCCCGGGCTTCCTGCGGGTGTACGGCGACCGCGACCGCGACGCCATGCTGCCGCCGCTGGTCGAGGGGCAGGACGTCGGCACCGACGCCTCGGGCATCGCCATCCCCGCGGTGGTGCCGCAGCGGCACGAGACGCAGCCGCCGGCGCGCTACACCGAGGCCTCGCTCATCAAGAAGCTCGAGGAGGAGGGCATCGGCCGCCCCTCGACCTACGCGCCGGTGGTCTCGACCATCCAGTCGCGGGGCTACGTGGACAAGAAGGGCAGCGCGCTGCTGCCGACCTACGTGGGCATGGCCGTGACCAACCTGCTGCGCGACCACTTCGCCCACTGGGTGGACATCCGCTTCACCGCGCGCATGGAGGAGGGCCTCGACCGCATCGCCGAGGGCGCCGAGGACCGCGTGGCCTTCCTGGACGCCTTCTGGAAGGGCGCCGGCGACGACGTGGGCCTGCAGCAGGCCATCGACGCCGAGAGCGAGCGCATCCCGTACCCGCGCATCCCGATCGGGTTCGAGCCCGGCACGGGGCAACCGATCGTGCTGCGCATCGGCCGCTCGTGGGAGTACGTCGAGGTCGAGGGCGACGCCGACAAGCGCGCCACCGTGCCGGTGGACGTGCAGATCGACGAACTGGACGGCGAGAAGGCCTGGGCCCTGATCGTGCAGCGCCAGTCGGCCGACCAGCCCCTGGGCCGCGACCCGGAGTCGGGCAAGGACATCTACGTCAAGAGCGGCCCCTACGGCCTGTACCTGCAGCTGGGCGAGGTGGTCGAGGGCGCGGCCAAGCCCAAGCGCATCAGCCTG
>DAOPJF010000457.1:0-2661 GCA_035399525.1 Candidatus Krumholzibacteriia bacterium
ACGACCTGTCCAAGCTGGGGCCTGCGCCCCAGGTCTCGTCCACCGAGATGCCCTTCGACGTGAACGAGAAGATCATCATCCTGGTGGACGACGTGCTCTACACCGGGCGCACCGTGCGCGCGGCACTCGACGTGATCATGGACTGGGGCCGGCCGCAGGCGATCCGCCTGGCGGTGCTGGTGGACCGCGGCCATCGCGAGCTGCCCATCCGCCCCGACTTCGTGGGCAAGAACGTGCCGACGTCCCAGAAGGAGATCATCAAGGTCAAGATGCAGGAGATCGACGGCACCGAAGAGGTGGTGGTCGGGGAGGTCCTGGAATGATCCTGCAGCGCAAGGACGTGCTGGGACTCGAGGACCTGTCGGCCGAGGAGATCCTCGGCATCCTGGACATCGCCGGGCGCTTCCGCGCCGTGTTCGACCGCCCCGTGCGCAGCGTGCCCATCATGCGCGGCCGCACCGTCGTGAACTTCTTCCACGAGCCCAGCACGCGCACGCGCATCAGCTTCGAGCTGGCCGAGAAGCGCCTGTCGGCGGACATCGTCAACTTCGCCACGGCCGACAGCAGCTTCAAGAAGGGCGAGACCCTGCGCGACACCGCCGAGAACCTGGCGGCGATGAAGATCGACATGCTGGTCATCCGCCACGCGTCTTCGGGCGCGGCCCGGTACCTGGCCGAGGTGCTGAAGTGCTCGGTCATCAACGCCGGTGACGGCGCCCACGAACACCCGACCCAGGGCCTGCTGGACATCATGACCATGCGCCAGCGCCTGGGCGACCTGCGCGGCCGCAAGGTGACGATCATCGGCGACATCGCCCACAGCCGCGTGGCGCGCTCGAACATCTGGGGCCTGACCAAGCTGGGCGCCGACGTGACCCTGTGCGGGCCGCCGACCATGGTGCCCACGGCGCTGGCGAAGCTGGGCGAGCACGTGCACGTGGAGTACGACCTGAAGAAGGCCGTCGCGGACGCCGACGTGCTGAACGTGCTGCGCATCCAGCTCGAGCGCGGGGCGGGCAAGGCGTTCCCGGGCAACCGCGAGTACCACCGCATGTACGGCATCACCGAGGACGTGGTGCGCGGCCTGAAGCCCGAGGCGTTCATCATGCACCCGGGGCCGATGAACCGCGACGTGGAGATCGCCAGCGAGGTGGCCGACGGGCCGCGCCAGGTGATCCTCGACCAGGTCGCCAACGGCGTCGCCGTGCGCATGGCCCTGATCTACCTGCTGTCCGGGGGCGATCCGGGCGCCCTGGCCGGCGGCCAGAATTGATCGCGCGGCGCGCCCGTCGGGGCGCGCCCGCCAACGGGAAAGGGAACGATCCATGGAGTGGAGCTGGGAGCGCATCCCCGCCGAGTACCTGGTGACCAACGTGCTGGTCTGCCGCCGCGGGCAGGTGGGCAAGCGCAAGGGCTTCCTGCACGTCAAGCGCGGCCGCGTCGAGGGCCTGGGCGTGGGCGTGCCGACCATCGAGGGCGTGCCCGTGCTCGACGGCGGCGGCCTGGTGCTGGCGCCGGGCTTCGTCGACCTGCACGTGCACTTCCGCGAGCCGGGCGGCGAGGAGAAGGAAACCGTCGCCTCGGGCAGCCGCGCCGCGGCCGCGGGCGGGTTCACCTCGGTGGTGACCATGCCCAACACCGACCCGGCCATCGACAATGCGGGCATGATCCGCTACCTCATCCACCGCGGCAACGAGGCCGGCCTGGTGCGGCTGTTCCCCACCGGCGCCGTCAGCCCCGGCCGCAAGGGCGAGGGCCTGAGCGAGTTCGGCGCCATGGTCGAGGCCGGCGCCGTGGGCTTCACCGACGACGGCACGCCGGTGCAGAACGGCAGCCTGATGGCGTCGGCGCTGAAGTACGCCAGCCACCTGGGCGTGCCGATCATCAGCCACGCCGAAGACCTGACCCTGACCGGCAGCGGCTGCATGCACGCGGGCTACTGGTCCGCCCGCCTGGGCCTGAAGGGCATGCCGCGCGCGGGCGAGGACGCCGCGGTGTTCCGCGACATCGAGCTGGCCCGCGCGTCGGGCGGCCACCTGCACGTGGCCCACGTCTCGACCAAGGGGGCGGTCGAGATCATCCGCCGCGCCAAGGGCGAGGGCGTGCGCGTGACCGCCGAGGCCACGCCGCACCACTTCAGCCTCGACCACGCGCGCTGCCGCGACTTCTCGCCGCTGTTCAAGATGAACCCGCCGCTGCGCGAGCCCGACGACGTGAACGCCGTGGCCGAGGCCCTGGCCGACGGCACCATCGACTGCATCGCCACCGACCACGCGCCCCACACCGCGACCGAGAAGGAGTACCAGTTCGACCAGGCGCCCTTCGGCGTCACCGGGCTGGAGACGGCGTTCGCCGTCGGGATGACGTATCTTGTGCGCACGGGCGTGATGGACCTGGGCGGCCTGGTCGCCTGCCTGGCCGAGAAGCCGGCGCGCCTGATGAACCTGCCCGCCGGCGGGCTCGAGGAGGGCGGCGAGGCCGACTTCGTGCTGCTGGACCCGGACCAGGAGTGGACCGTCGGTCCGCAGCACCTGCGCTCGCGCAGCCGCAACTCGGCCTACCTGGGCGAGACGCTCCGGGGCCGGGTGAAGGCCACGTTCCTGCGGGGCCGCCTGACCTGGCGCGACCGCGTGGGGGCGCAGGAATAGGACTTGCACGCAT
>DAOPJF010000458.1:0-2652 GCA_035399525.1 Candidatus Krumholzibacteriia bacterium
CGGCGACCGCACCGGCTTCCGGTTCGATCCGGACCGCGACGGCGACTTCCTGCCGGTGGACGAGTTCCTCGAGAAGCCGGTGAGCCCGCGCGTGCTGGTGGAGGCGATCCGCCGCAATCTGCCGACCATCACGTGACCGCCCCGGCCCGGGAGGTCGGATGGTGACCGCCGACGCGGCCATGCCCGTGGAATCGCACTTCGTCTCGGCAGCCTCGCTGCGCGTGCGGCTGGACTGGTTTAACCGGCTGCGCTGGGGCGCGGCCGGTGCGGCGGTGGTCGCGGCCCTGGTTGCCGGCCTGGTGCTGGGCCTCCCGCTGCCGGTACGGCCGCTGGCCGTGGCGATCGCCGTGCTGGTGCTGCTGAACCTGCTGTACATCGTGCGCAACCGGCGCGTCGCGCCGGTCGACATCCGCGCCGAGATGCGCCTGGTGAAGCTGCAGATGGCCGGCGACCTGGTGCTGCTGACGGGGATCCTGAACCTCACCGGCGGCGTCGAGAACCCGCTGCTGTTCGTCTACGTCATCCACGTGGTCATCGCCTCGCTGCTGTTCAAGGGGCGCGAGATCTTCCAGATCGCGTGGCTGGCCATCGGCCTGTTCACCGCCGAGACCCTGGCCGAGCGCCTGGGGCTGCTGCCCCACCACCACCTGCTGGGGGCCGGCGGCCTGGCCCACGAGCTGCCGTTCGCGGTCGCCACGCTGGCGGCGTTCTGGTTCGTGCTGCTGGCCAGCGCCTCGATGGGCGCGGTCATCATGGGCCACAACCGCGCCATCAAGGACGAGCTGGTCCGGCGCCAGCAGCAGCTGGTCGAGGCCGACCGCGCCAAGATGGAGTTCTTCCGCTACGTGACCCACGAGGTGAAGAGCCCGGTGGCCACGGCGCAGAGCGCGGTGGAGACGGCGCTCGAGCTGGGCGGGCCCGCGCTGCCCCCGGTGGTCGACGACCTGCTGACGCGGGCGGTCGGGCGGCTCGAGCAGGCGACGGACATCGTGCGCAACCTGGCCGACCTGACGCGCAGCGGCCTGCTGGCGCAGGAGCCGCCGCGGCCGTTGAACCTGACGGCGCTCGTGCAGGCCGTCGTGGACGAGTACCGGGAACTGGCGGCCCGCGACGGGCAGTCCATCGAGGTCGCGTTTCCCGCGGTGCCCGTGGTGATCACGTCGAGCCAGGCCATGGTCGGCAAGATCGCCACCAACCTGCTGAGCAACGCCGTCCGCTACAACCGGCACGGCGGCCGGGTGACGGTGTCGCTGGCGGACGCGGGCGACGTCGTCCGCCTCGCGGTGCGGGACGAGGGCATCGGCATCGCGCCCGAGGACCAGGACCGGATCTTCGACGAGTTCTACCGGTCGCCGGCAGCCCAGGCGCGCACGGCCCTGGGCACGGGACTGGGCCTGCCCATCGTGCGGCGCTTCGTGGCCGACCTGGGCGGCAGCATCTCCGTGTCCAGCCGGGTGGACGCGGGCGCGGAGTTCACCGTGACGCTGCCGCGAAGGTCGGACGCGGCCGGCGGGAGCACGCGGGGGGAGGGAGCGTGAGCGACGAGCGCATCAGCTGCGGCGGCCTGCTCGAGCGCCGCGACGTCACCTTGATCGAGATCCAGGGCTTCGGCCGGGGACACGGCCAGGCGCGCGGGATCCTGGCGCGGTTCGGCCAGGCCGGCGTCTCGCTGACCTACCTGAGCATCGGCCACGGCGCCGCGGGCGAGAAGAACATGTCGTTCTGCGTCGCCTCGGAGGAGGAGGCGCTGTGGCGCCCGGTGCTCGACGGCGTGGCGACCGACTACCATCCCGACCGCGTGCAGGCCCTGGCGCCCGCGGTGATCCTCACGCTCTACGGACCGCACTTCCTCGAGCGGCACTCGCTGGCGGCCGAGGTGTTCGCCGTCGTGTGCGGCGACGGCATCGAATCGCTGGCGGTGTGCTCGTCGGTCAACAGCATCTCGCTGGTGGTCCGGGACGAGGACCGCGACCGGGCCGAGGCGAGCCTGCGGCGGCGCTTCGCCTGGCCGGACTAGGCCCTGCGGCGGCGCAGCACCAGGCGCACGGCGCGGGACACCAGGAAGGCGATCAGGGCCAGGGTGACCAGGGGCAGGGCGATGGCCAGCAGGGCCAGTCCGGTCGCCGCGCCGGTCTCGACGGTGGCCAGCACGGGGTTGGCCAGCCCGCCGGTGGTGGCGGTCGAGCCCAGGCGCAGGCCGGCGGTGGCGCCGTGGATCAGGCCGGCCGTGCCGCCTCCCGCCACCAGGGCCAGGCCCCAGCGCAGCCAGGGTTCCATCTCCACGAGGGTCGAGGCCATGAGCACGGTGCCGGCGGCCACCGCCAGCGGCGCTGCGGCCGCGTCGAGGGCGTGGTCGAGCCAGGGAACCAGGTAGGATCCGATCTCCAGGAGCGCGGCCACGCCCAGCCCGACGAGGGCCGGATCGCTCGACAGCCAGTCGAACCCGGCGGCCAGGTGCACGTGGCCCAGGCGGGCAGCGAGGCCGGCCAGCAGCGCCGGCACGAACACCCGGAAGCCGACGGCGGCCGCCAGGCCCAGGCCCAGGGCGACCGCCGTCAGGAGTTCGAGGCCCTGCAGGTGCATCCTAGTTCAGGCCCCAGGTCGTGTAGACCTTCATCTGCGGATTGCGCTTGCTGACGTCGTCGTAGTCGC
>DAOPJF010000459.1:0-2637 GCA_035399525.1 Candidatus Krumholzibacteriia bacterium
CCTGGCGGTGGGCTGCGACAAGGCCGTCATCATCGACGATCCGGGCCTGGCCGACGCCGACACCACGGCCATCGCCACCGTGCTGGCCGCGGCGCTGAAGCGCGAGCCGTACGACCTGGTGCTGTTCGGCATCAAGGCCATCGACGACGACGCGGGCCAGGTGGGCGTGATGGTCGCCGAGATGCTGGGCATCGGCCACGTCTCGACGGTCACGAAGCTGACGCTGGGCGACGCGAGCCTGACGGCCGAGCGCGAGATCGAGGGCGGCAAGGAGATCGTCGAGGCCTCCCTGCCCTGCGCGCTGACCTGCCAGAAGGGCCTGAACGAGCCGCGGCTGCCGAGCCTGCCGAACATCATGAAGGCCGGCATGAAGCCCATGGAGACGATCGACTGCGCGGGGCTGGGCATCGCGGTGCCCGCCAGCCTGGTCACGGTCAAGCAGTACTCCCCGCCGCCGGCGCGCGGCGCCTGCCACCTGGTCGAGGCGGAGGATCCCGCCCAGGCCGCGAGGGAACTGGCGCGCCTGCTGCACGAGCAAGCCAAGGTCATCTAACCCGGGGAGTCGGACCATGCCGAACATTGCAGTCTTCATCGAGCAGCGAGACGGCGCCCTGAAGAAGGTCGCCTGGCAGATGATCAGCGAGGCCCGGCGCCTGGCCGACGCCCACGGGGGCGAGGTCTGGGGCGTGTTCCTGGGCACCGACGCCGCGGCGGCCACCGCCGAGGCGGCGAAGTACGGCGCCGACAAGGTGTACGCCGCCACCGGCGATGCCTTCGCCGGCTACGACAGCGACCTGTGGGGCACGGCGCTGGCCGCGTTCTGCAAGGCGCAGAGCCCCGACCTGGTGCTGGTGGGCTCGACGGCCCTGGGCAAGGACCTCGGTCCGAAGACCGCGGCCAAGCTGGGCTGCGCGTGCATCAGCGACGCGGTGGGCCTGACCTACGAGGGCGGCTGGGAGATCCGGCGCCCCGTGTTCGCCGGTAAGTGCTTCGCCGACCTGTCCTTCTCGACCGCGACGGCGATCGTGGGCATCCGCCCCAACGCCTTCGTGATGGCCGAGAATGCCAAGGCCGGCGCGGCCGCGACCTTCGACCCGGGCCTCGGCGGCGTGACGTCGAAGGCCAGGGTCACCAAGGTCGAAGCCGCGGCGGCGGGCAAGGTCACCCTGACCGAGGCCGAGATCGTGGTCTCGGGCGGCCGCGGCATCAAGGGACCGGAGAACTACCCGCTGATCGAGAAGCTGGCCGAGGTGCTGGGCGCCGCCGCCGGCGCCAGCCGCGCCATCGTCGACGCTGGCTGGGTGGATTACAGCCACCAGGTGGGCCAGACGGGCAAGACCGTCGCGCCGAAACTGTACATCGCCTGCGGCATCAGCGGCGCGATCCAGCACCTGGCGGGCATGAGCAGCAGCAAGTGCATCGTGGCCATCAACAAGGACGCCAACGCCCCCATCTTCAAGGTGGCGGACTACGGCGTGGTGGCCGACCTGTTCAACGTGGTGCCGGTGCTGACGGACGAGATCGGGAAGATCCGCAGCTGACCGCGGCGGCGGGATGCGCACCGGGGACCGCCTCCGCAGGGAGGCGGTCCCCGTCGTTTCACGCGGACGTGTCGCCGGACCGCGCCGCCCGGCGGCCGCGGCGTTCCCGCAGCACGACGGTGCCGGCGACGCGGTCGTGCAGGGCCTGGCGGTTCGGATCCCAGATCATCCCGAGGAAGCCCAGGAAGGCCGTCGCGGCGCTGGCGCTGTAGCCGCCGGCCCGGCCGAAGGCATCCCACCAGCCCAGGGGCCGTCCGTCGAGCCGGGCCACACACAGGCCCAGCAGCGCCTTGCCCGGCGTGCGGCCGCGTCCGGCGCGCGCCGGTCGACCAGGCGCAGCAGCTCGGTGGCCGCCTGGCGCCGGCCGGCGACGCGATCCTCGGCGTTCAGTCCGCTGCGGACCCTGGCGAACAGTCCCGGATCCTCGCGCTGGATGCTCCAGGCCGACAGCGCCGCGAACAGCGCGCCGACCACCACGCCGAACAGCGCGACATCCAGCACGAAGGCGACGAGTCGGCGCCGGAACGACGCCAGCGGCGCGCCCAGCAGGCGCGGCGCCACCAGCAGGGGCTCCTGGGTCACCTCGCGGGCGCGGGCGGGGATGCGCGGCAGCAGGGACAAGGGGCGACCTCCGGCGCGGTGCGTGGGCAGACGGGGACGGGAGCCACTGTACCAGCAGCTCCCGTCCGACGACCAGCGGCGATGCGCGCCCTGGCGCCAGGCTAGCGCCCCAGCTCCCTCCACACGGCCGTCATGTTCAGGCCCGCGGCCTCGGCCACGGCGGCGTGCTGGCGCGCGCCGTCGCCGTCGCCCAGATGGCTGAGCGCGATGCCGAGATAGGCGTGCGCCAGGGGTTCGTTGCCGTCCAGTTCGAGGGCGTGGCGGCAGGACTGGGCTGCCGCCTCGAACTGGCCGAACTCGCAGAACAGCTTGCCCTGGCGGGCCCAGGCCACGGCGGCGTCGGGGTCGATGGTCAGGGCCTGGCCGTAGGTGGTGAACGCCTCCTTGCGCTTGCCTTCCTTCTCGTAGACGCGCCCGAGCGCGATCCACAGCTCGGCCGATTCGGGATCGCCGGCGATGAACTCGAGGCAGGTCT
>DAOPJF010000460.1:0-2634 GCA_035399525.1 Candidatus Krumholzibacteriia bacterium
GTCTCCCTGCCCGACCCTGCCATCATCGCCGTCTACCGCAAATCAGACGCTGGCTGGGTAAACGCGACCGCCGCCCTGATGGCCACCCCCGCTGACCCCAACGAAGAACTCCTTGTCGCCCGCACCGTCGAAACGGGCTCCTCTCCCTGGTTCGGCGGCAAATTCTATATCGACCTGCTCCACCCGGGTGTCACGCAGAGATTCCTCGAAATCACCCTCGAACCTTACCGCAGCCTGTTCGGCGATGACCCGGCCCTGACGGACCTCCGCGAGGCTTACGCCATGCGTACGCCGACCGTGGCCGACGCCTCCCGGCGCGACGACCTGACGGCGTTCTTTTTCTGGGCGGCCTGGGCGTGCGTGACCGAGCGCCCGGGCTCGGACGTCACCTATACGAACAACTGGCCGCCCGACGCCACCGTAGGCAATCGTCCGACCGGCGCCCTGATCCTGTGGACGGGATTCTCGGTGGTCCTGCTGCTGGCCGGCATCGCCACGCTTGGCTGGTACTACGCGGCCAACCGCGGCGACGGGCTCGACACGGCCGACCTGCCCGGTTCGGACCCGCTGACAGCCCTCGAGCCGACTCCGTCCATGCAGGCCACGCTCAAGTACTTCTGGGTCGTATGCGCCCTCTTCGTGGTCCAGATCGTCGCCGGCGTGATCACCGCCCACTTCGGCGTCGAGGGCACCGGCTTCTACGGCCTGGGCCTGGGCGACCTGCTGCCCTACAGCGTCTCCCGCACCTGGCACGTGCAACTGGGCATCTTCTGGATCGCCACGTCCTGGCTGGCGACGGGTCTCTTCATCGGTCCTGCCGTTTCCGGTCATGAACCGCGCTTCCAGCGCCTGGGCGTGAACATCCTCTTCGGGGCGCTGATCGTCGTGGTTGGCGGTTCGCTGGCCGGCCAGTGGCTGGGCGTCATGCAGAAGCTCGGCCTCGCGGAGAACTTCTGGCTCGGCCACCAGGGCTACGAGTATGTCGACCTCGGCAGGCTGTGGCAGATCATGCTGCTGGCGGGCCTGGTGCTGTGGCTGGTGCTGATGGTGCGCGCCCTGCTGCCTGCCTTGCGCAGGAACGACGAGAATCGCGCCTTGCTGACCATGCTCGTCATTTCATGCGTGGCCATCGCCGGCTTCTACGGCGCCGGCCTGATGTGGGGCCGCCAGACCAACCTGGCCATGGCCGAGTACTGGCGCTGGTGGGTGGTGCACCTTTGGGTCGAGGGCTTCTTCGAGGTCTTCGCCACCGTGGTCATCGCGTTCCTCTTCGTGCGCCTGGGCCTGCTGCCGATTCGCCTGGCCACGGCCGCATCGCTGTTCAGCACCAATGTCTTCCTGGCCGGCGGCATCATCGGCACCTTCCACCACCTCTACTTCACCGGCACCCCCACGGCGGTCCTCGCCCTCGGGGCGACGTTTTCGGCTCTCGAGGTCGTACCCCTCGTGCTCCTCGGCTTCGAGGCCTACCACAACCTGAGGATCAGCAAGGCAACGGAGTGGCTGAAGGCGTACAAGTGGCCCATCTACTGCTTCGTCGCCGTCGCGTTCTGGAACCTCCTGGGAGCCGGCATCTTCGGATTCCTGATCAATCCCCCCATCGCCCTGTACTACATGCAGGGACTGAATACGACCCCGGTGCACGGGCACACGGCGCTGTTCGGCGTGTACGGGATGCTCGGCATCGGGCTGATGCTGTTCGTGCTGAAGGGCCTGGCCGCGCGCCGGACCTGGAAGGACGGCATGATCCGGTTCGCCTTCTGGGCCATCAACATCGGCCTGCTCCTCATGGTGCTGATCAGCGTGCTTCCGGTCGGCCTGGCCCAGACGCTGGCCAGCGTGAAGCACGGCCTGTGGTACGCACGCTCGGCGGAATTCATGCAGCAGGACCACATGCAGACCCTGCGCTGGATGCGTGTCGTCGGCGACACGATCTTCGCCGTGGGTGTCCTCGCCCTCGCGTACTTCGTGGCCGGGCTCAGGACCGGGTGGTCACTGCGCGGGACGCATGACCTGCCGCCACGGCCGCAGGAGCGCTGAGGCGCGCGACTGACGCGCGCGCCCGGGGCGGAACGTGCGGTCTCCCACGCCCGCCCCATCCGCCCGCCTAGAACGTGCAGGAGACGAACGAACGCAGTTCCAGGTTGTGCTCGGTCCAGTTGTCCACGCCGTCGAACCAGGTCTGTCGCCGGTAGCTGGTCACTTCGCCGCCGAGGCCCCACCGGTTCTAGATCCGGGCCGAGACCGTGGTCTGGACGTACGAGGACAGCTCGTTGCCGGACAGGCCGCTGATCGTATGGAACCAGTACAGCCAACAGCGGAAGGCCACGAACCCGAACTTCCGGTGCTCCACCACCGCCTGCAGCCGGGCGTTGGCGCCGGTGGCGAAGTTGTACTCGCGGCCGCCTTCGTTGGGCACGCCGACATTCGAACCGCCGAACACCAGCGGGTTCAGGTGGGTGGACAGGATCACCGGCATGGCCGTGTCCGCCCGCATCCGCCGCATCATGCCGACGCCGAGGCTCTGGCCGCCGAACTGGTAGGACCGGGTGTCGAGGTAGTCGTAATGCTGGAAGACGCCCCACAGGGTCTCGGTCGACGTGCCGCAGTACGTGTTGCGCCCGGCGATCAAGG
>DAOPJF010000461.1:0-2626 GCA_035399525.1 Candidatus Krumholzibacteriia bacterium
GATGTTCCTGAGCGCGGGCAGCGGGTAGATGATGAGGATGCCCGTGATGTTGAACAGCAGGTGCACCAGGGCCACCGTCACGGCTTCGGGCGTGCCCGTCAGCGAGGCCAGCAGGGCCGTCACGGTGGTGCCCACGTTGGCGCCCAGGGTGGCGGCGAAGGCCGCCGGCAGCGGCACGATGCCCGCGCCGATCAGCGGCACCAGCAGGCTGGTGGTGATCGAGCTGCTCTGCACCGCGACCGTGACCACCAGGCCCATGACCATGGCGCCCAGGCCGCTCTTGCGCACGTTCTTGGTGAACGCGCCCTCGGCGCGGTGCAGCACCACGCCCTTGAGCAGCTTGGTCATGAAGGTCAGGGCCACGAAGATGCCCAGCAGCGCCAGCACGATCATCAGGATCTCGGCGGCGGTGTCGGGCAGCTTCAGGGTGCCGGACAGCAGGTGCTCGGTGGCCTTGACCGCCGGCTTGATGACGGTCTTGACCGGGTTGGGGAACTCGGTGCCGTGCGAGCCCACCAGGTGCGTGCTCAGCCAGGTGGCCGAGCGCTGCAGGTAGTGGGTCGAGATCTCGATGGGGAACAGGATCAGGATCGTCAGCAGGTTGAAGAAGTCGTGCATGGTCGCGCCGGCGAAGGCCCGCTGGAACTCGGCCCGGCGGTTGATGGTGGTCATGGCCACCAGCGTGTTGGTCACCGTCGTGCCCATGTTGGCGCCCATGATGATGGGGATCGCGTTGGGCACCGTCAGCGCGCCGCCGGCCACCATGCCCACCACGATCGAGGTCGTGCTCGACGAGCTCTGGATGAGCGACGTGGCCAACAGGCCGATCATCAGGCCGATCACCGGGTTGGTGGTCGTGGCGATCAGCTGCTCGCTGAACTCCTTGCCCATGAGCTTGAACGCGGCGCCGAACAGGGCGATGGCCCACAGGAACACGTACAGCAGGGCCAGCAGGAAGACGGCGTTGACGACGGTGCGCACGGGCGCGGGAAGGCGGCGACCGGGGGCCGCGGAGACCGGGGAGGCTCGCATGGGGCTCCTGTCCGCCGCGGGGCGGCGGTCGGTCCGGGGGCGGAGTTCGCGGCGCCGGCGGCGGCCGCGTCGACCGGGCGCAAACGTATCGGCGGGGCTCGGGGGGGTCAAGGCGCGATTGACCGGCCGTTGACGCAAATTGCTGGAATGTCCGGTTTTTAGCCGGATGATGGACGCCGGTTCACCGGCAACTCCTGCCGACCCGGAAGGAGCGGACGGCCGGTCCGGCGGTGCCGGAACCCGCCTCCACGGGGGAAGTTGGCCCTTCCGGGGTTCTTGGACCGTCGTGCGCGGCGGCGCGGTCCCGGGCCCCCTTTTTGCATCCGCACCGAAATGGGTTATGGTGGGAGCCGTCAATCCCCATCCTGACCCGCCGAGGAGGCATCGCGGCATGGCCATCCTGAAAGTCGCCCGCCTGGGGCACCCCGTGCTCCGGGAGACGTGCAAGCCCATCGATCCGAAGGCCATCACCGGGCCGGACGTGCAGCGCCTGATCCGGGACATGTTCGAGACGATGGTCGAGTACAACGGGGTCGGGCTGGCGGCGCCGCAGGTCCATCATCCCGTGCGCCTGGTGATCGCCGGGGGCGAGGCCGACGACGACGGCCGCCCGAGCTTCCGGATCCTGATCAACCCGGAGATCACGGTGCTGGACGAGGCCCGCCTCGGCATGTACGAAGGCTGCCTGTCGGTGCCCGGGATGCGCGGCTGGGTCGAGCGCCCGCGCAAGGTGAAGGTCAAGGCCTGGGACGAGAAGGGCCGTCAGGGCGAGTTCGAGCTCGAGGGATTCCCCGCCGTGGTGATCCAGCACGAGTGCGACCACCTGGACGGCACCCTCTACGTCGACCGCCTGGCCGACACCCGCAAGTTCGGCTTCGAGGAGGAGGCCGACCGGTTCTTCGACATGGCCGATGACCTGGACGACATGGAGGACCAGGACGAGTAGCCCGGTCCGGGGAAGGATGACCCGATGAACGCCACGCTCCTGCAGCAGACCGTCCGCGCCTTCAACCTGCGCCGCTACGACCAGGCCGCCCGCCATGCCGCCGAGGCCCTGGCCGACGCCCAGGGCCGGGACGAGCCCTTCTGGATGGGCATGACCGAGACCTGCGAGGGCTATGCCGCGGTGATGGCCGGGCAGGCCGACCGCGCCGAGCCCAAGCTGGTCAGCGCCATGCAGAAGCTGCGCAACTTCGGCTACCGCTACGAGAACTTCGAGGTCGCCGGCATCCTCGCGGGGGTGCGGCTGGCGGTCGAGGAGCTGCGCGCGGTCAAGACCGGCCGCAAGCGGGTGTTCGACGTGAGCATCCTGCCGCAGATGCGGCTGGCGGCGAAGGCGGACGACTAGGCCGAACGCGGCCGTGGGACATCGGCGCGTCGGGGTCCGGGGATCCTGACGCGCCGCTTTCATTGCCGGGGCTGGCGAACCGGGCGTTCGGCGCTAATCTTTGGGGCTGTGAACGAGCCCTGGACCTGGACCCGACCCGATGGTGCCGCCATGCTGCCTCAGAGCCACCCCCTCTCCGACATCGCCGCCAAGGTCGCGGCCGGCGAGCGCCTGTCGTTCGACGACGGCCTGCGCCTGGCCGAGAGC
>DAOPJF010000462.1:0-2621 GCA_035399525.1 Candidatus Krumholzibacteriia bacterium
CGCCAAGCGGTGGGTCGTGGGCCAGGACTACTTCGAGGCGCCCACCTGCGCCACCTGCCACATGTCGGCCACGCCGAACCAGGCCGTCACCCACGACGTGGGCCAGCGCATCAGCTGGACGCTGCGTCCGCCGGTCTCCAAGACCAAGGAGAACTGGGAGACGAAGCGCGCCAACATGCAGGACGTGTGCACCAACTGCCACGGCAAGGGCTTCGTCGAGGGCCATTACGCCCAGTTCGACGGCCTGGTGAACCTGTACAACGAGAAGTTCGCCAAGCCCGGCGCCGCGCTGGCCAAGCTGGCGGGCGAGAAGCACCTCGGCGAGGGCAAGGCCTCGTTCAGCAACGACTGGGAATGGACCTGGTGGGAGATCTGGCACCACGAGGGCCGGCGCGCCCGCCACGGCGCGGCGATGATGGGCCCGGACTACACGTGGTGGCACGGCATCTACGAGGTCGCCCAGCACTTCTACTTCAAGTTCATCCCCGAGCTGCGGGCCTATGGCGACCCGGACGTGAACGCGAAGATCGACGAGATCCTCGCCGACCCGTTCCACGCCTGGCTGAACCGGCCGACCGCCGACATCAAGGCCGACATCAAGTCGGGCGCGATGCAGAAGATGTACCAGGACATGTACAAGGTCACCAGCAAGTAGGGGAGCGGAGCGATGAAGCGGTTCCAGCTCTTCATCCGCGGCATCGCGACCAACTGGACCGGGACGCTGGGGGTCGTTCGTGACCTCCGCGTTCCTCCTGTTCGTCGCCTTCGAGCTGCTGCGGATCGCGGGGATCCTGACCAACGCCTACGTGGGCCTGGTCAGCTACATGGCCCTGCCCGCCTTCTTCATCCTGGGTCTCGTGTTCATCCCCCTCGGCTGGTGGCAGTTCCGCCGGGCGTCGGGCCGGACGATGCGCGACCTGCTCGACGAACGGTTTCCCCAGGAGATGACCCGGCCCAAGCGCCTGGGCTCGTCGCTGGTGGGCATGATCGCCGTCCTGACCCTCGTGAACATCATGTTCCTGGGCCTCGGCGGGGCGCGCATGCTGCACTTCATGGACGGGCCCGAGTTCTGCGGCACGGCCTGCCACGGGGTGATGGAGCCCGAGTGGATGGCCTACCAGAACTCGCCCCACGCCCACGTGCGCTGCGTGGACTGCCACGTGGGCGAGGGTGCGGACGCGCTGATCGACGCCAAGCTGAACGGCCTGTGGCAGGTGGTGTCGGCGACGTTCGATCTCTACGACCGGCCCATCCCCACGCCCGTGCACCAGCTGCGGCCGGCGCGCGAGACCTGCGAGAAGTGCCACTGGCCGGACAAGTTCTACGGCGAGCGCATCACCACCATCACGAAGTTCGCGCAGGACGAGGCCTCGACCCCGTCCTACACGACGCTGGCGCTGAAGGTGGGCTCGGGCTCGGCGGACATGAGCGGCACCATCCACTGGCACATCGCCGCCGAGAACGAGGTGCGGTACGAGGCGGCCGACGACGCGCGCCTGACCATGCGCTGGGTCGAGGTGCGCCGCGGTGACCGGTACCACCGGTTCACCAACCGCACGCTCGACGCCGCGCCGGACGTGCCGGGCGAGCCGGCGGCCGTGCGCAGCATGGACTGCGTGGACTGCCACAACCGGGCGACGCACATCTACCAGGATCCGGAAGCCGCGGTCGACCAGGCCCTGGCCGCCGGGCGCCTGAGCCGCGAACTGCCCTACGCCAAGCGCACGGCCCTGGCGGCGCTGCTGGGCAGCTGGTCGGACAAGGAGAGCGCGCTGCAGGGCATCGAGAGCACGGTGCGCGGCACCTACGCGCGGACGCCGGGCGCGGGCATCGGGATGCTGCGCGAGGCCGACGCCATGACGGCCGAGCTGCAGGCGATCTACGCCCGCAACGTCTTCCCGCACATGAACGTGACGTGGAACACCTACGTGTCGCACCTGGGCCACAAGGGCAAGGGCGGCTGCTTCCGGTGCCACAACGCGGACATGGTGGACGAGACCGGGCAGGCGGTGCCCTACGACTGCACGCTCTGCCACTCGATCCTGGCCCTGGACAGCGCGACGCCGTTCCGGTTCCTGCAGCCGATCGAGGCCAACGATCCCGAGCGGCAGATGCACCGCTACCTGCAGGCCGAGTTCCTCGGCGTGCCGGTGCCGGACGTCGCCGACTCGGCGGCCGCCGCGGCCCGGGCGGGCGTGACACCGTAGACGCGGCGACGATCGACGGACGGACGGAGGGCGGCCCCGGGGCCGCCCTTCCGCGTTTTGTCCTTGGCCGCGGGCCCGCCCTCGGGCACACTCGTTCCTGCCCCGACCCTACCCCGCGCGAGGAACACCGCCATGAGGATCTCCTTTGCCACCCGCTGCGGCCTGACGGCTGCCCTCGTCGTCGCCGCGGCCCACGCCGGGGCATCGAAGGGCGCCCCCCCGGAGGCCTGGCGCGCAGCCGTCATGACACAGCCCGCAGGAACCATGCTGCGCGTCGGCCTGGCGGACGGCGGCCTGGTGACGGGGCCCCTGGCCGAGGTGACCGCGGACAGCGTCATCGTCGGCGGTTCGGCCGCCGGCCCCCGCCGGGCCTGCGCCCTGACTGATTCCCCTTTTTAGCGAACCTTTTTTCCG
>DAOPJF010000463.1:0-2620 GCA_035399525.1 Candidatus Krumholzibacteriia bacterium
CAGCACCAGGTGGCCGGTGAGCGCCGCCTTGGTGGCGATGCCACCGGTCTCCAGGTCGCGGATCTCGCCGACCATGACGATGTTCGGGTCCTGGCGCAGGAAGGCCTTCAGCGCCGCGGCGAAGGTCAGGCCGACCTCGTCGCGCACCTGCACCTGGTTGATGCCCTCGATGTTGTACTCGACCGGATCCTCGGCCGTCATGATGTTCAGGTCGGGGTTGTTCAGCTTCGACAGGCACGAGTACAGCGTGGTCGTCTTGCCCGAGCCCGTGGGGCCGGTGACCAGCACCATGCCGAAGGGCTGGGCGATGGCGTGGTAGATGTCCTTGATCGCCTTCTGCTCCATGCCGAAGTCGGCCAGGTCCAGGTTCAGGTTGCCCTTGTCGAGGATTCGCATCACGACCTTCTCGCCGAAGATGCACGGCAGGGTCGAGACGCGCAGGTCGACCTTCTTGTCGCCGATCTTCAGCTTGATGCGGCCGTCCTGCGGGATGCGCCGCTCGGCGATGTCGAGCTCGGACATGATCTTCAGGCGGCTGATGATCGCGTTGCGCAGCTTGATCGGCGGCTCCATGACCTCGTGCAGCACGCCGTCGATGCGGTACCGCACGCGCATGTTCTTCTCGTAGGGCTCGATGTGGATGTCGCTGGCGCCCATGCGCACGGCCTCGGCCAGCAGCGTGTTGACCAGCTTGACCACGGGCGCGTTGGCGCCGTCGGTGCCGGCGATGTCGTCGTCGTCGTTGTCCTCGACGAGCTCGATGTCGTCCTCGATGCCCTCCATGATCGTGGCCAGCGAGTCGGTGGTCGCGTAGAACTTGTCGATGGCCTTCTTGATGGCCATCTCGCCGGCGACGGCGGGCTGCACGTCCAGGCCGGTGATGAACTTGATGTCGTCGATCGCGAAGATGTTGCTGGGGTTGGCCATCGCCATGAGCATGACGCGGCCGCGCCGGCTGATGGGCAGCACCTGGAACTTGGTGGCCACCTCGGCGGGCACCAGGTCGATGCAGTCCATCTGCACCTCGACCTTCTCGAGGTCCAGGACGGGCAGGTTGTAGACCTTGCCCAGGAACTCGGCGTACGTCGCCTCGTCGATCGCGCCGGTCCTGACCAGCGCCGAGCCGAGCGACCCGCCGTCCTTCTTCTGGACCTCCTGGGCCTTGGCGAGCCCGGCGGCGTCGATGAGACCGGACTCCAGCAGCTTGGCGGCGATCTTGTCCCGGGTCGCGGTTCCGGTGCCGTTGTTCATGCTGATTCGTCCCCGTTCCGTCCACACGTCCAGGTTGGGCGATCCGCCGGCCGGGCCGGCGGGCAGGGCCGGCGGCCGCGCCCCCGGGGGTGCGGCGTGGCCGGTCCTTACGGGCGTTTGTTCGGACGGGAAAGGGCCGACTTTACCGGGATCTGGCGCTGTCGGCGCCGGCGGGGCCCCCGGGGCGCCGAAAGTCCACCAGGGGGGCGATCCGCGCCGCCAGGGCCGGGCCGATGCCCTTGACGCGCTGCAGGTCGGTCCCGTCCCGGAAGGGGCCGTCGGCCTGCCGCGAGGCCGCCAGGCGGGCGGCCAGGGCCGGCCCCACCCCCGGCAGCAGGGTCAGGCTGTCCTCGCTGCAGGTGTTCACGGGCAGGGGGCCTTCGAGGCGGGGCCGGGCCGCAGGCTTCGGCGCCATGCCGGCCGCCGCAGCCCGCGCCGTGCTGTCCTCGCGGGCGGCAACGATTTCGGCGAACAGGAGATCCTCGCGCCAGGCGCCGTCCGGCCCCAGCAGCAGGCGCCGCCTCAGCAGGCGTCCCCCCATGGTCAGCAGCAGGACCAGCAGGATGCCCAGGGCCTCGCGGCGCGGCAGGCGCGCCCCCCGGCCCGGGGCGACTAGTGGCGGAAGCTCCACATCAGGCGCATGTCCATCTCCTGCCCAGAGCTCCAGGTCCCCGCCGTCAGCTGGTGCTTCTGGCCCGTCAGGTTCTTGAAGTTCAGCGACAGGTGCGCCCCCACCAGGCGGAAGCCCACCAGCAGGTCGACCGTCGTGATCGCCGGCAGGCGGTAGGCGCGGGTCACGTCCCAGGGATCGTCCATGGCCCCCCGCCGCCAGCCCACCAGGCCCAGCTGCAGGATGCCGTCCTCCTGGAAGAAATGGTTCTCCCAGAACAGGGCCGCCCGGCCCGAGGCCTCCGGCGGCAGGTTCGGCGCCCGTCCCCCGCTCTCGTCGAACTGCTGCCACGTGGCCTCCAGCAGGGCCCGCCCCCAGCCCAGGAACCGGCCCTCGCGCTCGATGCGCCCGGTGACGCGCACCGCGTCCAGGGCCAGGCCGTTCTGCCAGCGCCCCTCGTTCGCCTGGCCCGGCAGCGCGACCCACATGATGCCGTCGCGCAGCCGCCGGACCGACGCGTCCAGCGCAAGACCGGTGCCCAGCAGACGGCCCTGCAGCACGACCCCTGCGCGCAGCGTGCGCTCGCGCCCGAGGTCGCGGTTGGCCAGCACCAGGACGCTGCGGCCGTCGATGTAGCGCTCCTGGGACGTCAACAGCTCGTCACTGCGGGGGGCCCGGCCGTCGCCGGCGAGTTCCAGGCGCCACGCCGGCCGCGCGGCATCCTGCTGGGCGGCCAGGGTGAAGCCCGGCGCGATGTCG
>DAOPJF010000464.1:0-2614 GCA_035399525.1 Candidatus Krumholzibacteriia bacterium
AGCGCCATGCCCTGCTCGAGGCTGGCCGGCGTGGCGGCGGGAATCTCGAGCGACGGCTCGGGAATGGTGATGTCCACCATGGTGACCGGGCCGTACTTGCTGAAGTCGCCGTCCCAGTCCTTGTAGTTGCCCACCGCCAGGATGGTCATGCGGTCCGGGTGCCACACGGCCTTGACGGCTTCGAGCACCTGGGCGCGCGTCATGTTTTGCACCTGCGCCTGGTAGGTCTGCAGGAAGTCGGCGGGGTAGCCGAAGCGCTCGAACATGACCATGCGGTCGAGGATCTCGCGCTTGGAGTCGTAGTTGAAGACCTCCGAGTTGAGGATGCCGTCCTTGGCCTGGGCCAGCTCCTCGTCCGTCACCTCGGTGGTGATCATCTTCTCGATCTCGGCCAGGATGGCATCGGTGGCCTTCTCGCTGGTCTCGCTCTTGGTCATGGTGAACGCCATGAACAGGCCCGGCTGGCGCCAGCCCGTGCCCGCGGCGCTGCCCACCGAGTAGGCCAGGCCCTGGCGGCTGCGGATCTCGTTGAACAGGCGCGAGGCGAAGCCGCCGCCCAGGATGCGGTTGCCCACCACCACGCCGGCGTAGTAGGGCGAATCGGCCCGGATGCCCTTGTGGCCCAGCAGCACCGTGGTCTGGGTCAGGTCGTCCTTGTCCACGACGTTGACCGTGCGCGGCAGGTCGTAGATCTCGGGGTCGGCCGGCAGCGGCGTCGTCGCCTTGGCCCAGCCGGCGAACGCCTGCTCGAGCTTCGTCACCATGCCGGCGCTGTCGAAGTCGCCGATCACGACCAGGTACATGCGGTCGGGATGGAACCAGGTGTCGTGGAACGCCAGCATGTCCTCGCGGGTGCACGACGCGATGGTGTCGTACTCGGGGTAGCGGGCGTACGGATGATCGGCGCCGTACACGGCCTTCATGGCCTCGCGCCGCGCGATGGACATGGGATCGTCGTTGCGCCGCGAGATCGAGGCCTTCTGGCCCTCCTTCGCGAGCTTGATCTTGTCCTCGGGGAACGCGGGGTTGCGCAGGATGTCCGCCAGCAGCTCGAGGCCCAGGTCCAGGTCGTCGGTCAGCGCCGACACGTAGGCGCCGCCCGAGTCCTGGCCGATGTAGGTCTCGACCGCCAGGCCGCGGGCCTCGACCAGCTCGTCGATGGCGTCGCCGCTGCGGGTGGCGGTGCCGCCCGAGCGCATCACTTCGCCCACCATGTCGCCCAGGCCGGTCTTGCCCTCGGGGTCGTAGATCGAGCCCACGCTGATGGTGGCGCTGAGCTCGACCAGCGGGAAGGCATGGTCCTCGGCAAGGTAGACGACCATGCCGTTGGCGAGCTCGACCCGCTGGTACTGGGGCATCTTGATCTCGTTCAGCGGCGGGATCGCGATCTTCTCCCAGGGCTTCTTGGCCAGGGCGGCCCCGGCGCCGCAGGTCGCCGCGACGGCGACCACGAGCAGCACGCCGAGGCTTCGCTTCAGGTTGTGCATGTCGGTCCTTTCGGGTCCCGCCGGCGGCGGGACGGTCTCGGCGTCCTAGGAATCCTCGGTCTCGATGACGGCGACGGTGCGGTTGGTCGGCTTGAAAACCTCGCCGGCCACGCGCTTGACGTCGTCCGCGGTGACGGCGTCGATGCGCGCCTGCTCGTCGAACAGGCGGCGCCAGTCGCCCATGTAGGTCTGGTACCAGGCCAGCTGGCTGGCCATGCCCTCGTTGCTGTCCAGGCCGCGGATGAAGTTGGCCCGCGCGCGCTGCTTGACCGCCGCCAGCTCGTCGGCGGTGATGCCGTCGGCGACCAGGCGGTCGATCTCCTCGTAGATGGCCGCTTCCATGTCCAGGGCGGTCTTGCCCTTGACCGGCAGGGCGAACACCAGCAGGCCGGTCTGGTACTTCTGGCCGGGGAAGCCGGCGAAGGTCATGGCCTGGACCGCGGACTGGTCCTCCTTGACCATGCGCTTGTACAGGCGGCTGGTGCGGCCCTGGCCGAGCACGTCGGCGAGGACCTCGTACACCGGCCAGTTGGGGTCGCGCACGCTGCCGATGTGGTAGCCGGCGACGAACAGGGGCTGGCTGGGGTCCTTCATCACGAAGCGCTTTTCGCCGAGCTGCTTCGGCTCGGTGGTCTCGACCGGCTCGGGCTCGCCCTTGGGGATGCCCTTGAAGTACTTCTCGGCGTACTTCTTGACGTCGGCCAGCTTCACGTCGCCCACGACGGTCACGACCATGTTCGAGCCGACGTAGTGCTTGCGGTAGTAGTCCGCGCAGTCGGCCCGGCTGATGGTGTTCAGGTCGGACATGTAGCCGATGGTGCCGTGGTGGTAGCCGTTGGCCATGAACATCAGGTTCTGGAACTGCTCGATCATGCGGCCGATGGGGTTGTTGTCGGTGCGCATGCGCCGCTCTTCGGTGACCGGGCCGTCCTTCTCGGTGTAGAACTCGCGCAGGACGGGATCGGCCATGCGGCTGCCCTCGAGGTAGGCCCACAGCTCGAGGCGGTTGCTCGGCATGTTGTAGTGGTACACCGTCACGTCGCTGTTGGTGTAGGCGTTCAGGCCGGCGCCGCCGTTGTTCTCGACGATCTGGCCGAACTCGTTGGTCACCACGACCTCGCGCGCGG
>DAOPJF010000465.1:0-2559 GCA_035399525.1 Candidatus Krumholzibacteriia bacterium
CCGCGTGAGGCTGCCCTCGGCCAGGGACGCCCGGCCGTCGCCGCAGAGCGCCGACAGGTGCGAGGCGGCCGTCACGCCGATGCCGATGGGCGTGGCCATCTCGTGCGCCACGCCCGCGACCATGGCGCCGAGCGCCGCCATCTTCTCGGCTTCCATCAGCCGGTCGCGCGCGGCCGAGACCAGGCGGGCGTTGCGGCGGTCCTCGGTCACGTCGCGGGCCACGCCCTCGACGGACTGGACGTCGCCGGCCTCGTCGACCACGGGGACCGCATGGATCTCGAGCACGCGCACGCGCCCGCCCGGCCCGGGCACCGCGAGGTCGAACGGGACCTGGCGTTCCCCCCCGGTCAGGCGCAGCACGCGGCGCGCCGCGTTCTCGTTGGCGGGATCGCGCAGCCAGTCGCGCATCCGGGCGTTGAGGCCGTCCATGTCCTCGACCCCCAGCAGGCGGCGGTAGGACGAGCTGACGAAGGTGAACTCCAGGTTCCGGTCGTGCGAATAGAACACGTGCCGGTCGCCGAGGCTCTCGATCACGCGGCGGTAGCGTTCCTCGCTCTGACGCAGGGCGGCGTTGGCGCCGCGCAGCTCGGCGGTCGCCGCCTCGACGCGCCGCTCGAGGCCCTCGTTCAGCAGCCGCACCCGTTCCTCGCTGCGCCGCAGGGCCTGCTCGGCGAGCTTGCGGTCGGTGATGTCCTTGATGGACTCGATCGCCCCGACCACGCGGCCCTCCGCATCGCGCAGCGGCGAGGCCGTCAGCCAGACGTGGGCGCCGCGGCCGCCCTTCAGGCGCGCCAGGAAGCGCTCGGTGCACAGCGTCTCGCCGCGGATCTCGACGAAGTCGAAGGCCGCGCCCGACGCCTCGCGGCCCCGGTCGAGGATCATGTCCACCAGGTCGGGCACCCGCTCGCCGTGCAGCACGCGGGCGTGGGCGCCGTCGCCGCGGCCGATGACCCGGTGCTTGGGCGTGCCCGACAGCTCCTCGAGGGCGCGGTTCCAGGCCACGATGCAGCCCTGTCCGTCGACGACGAAGGTCGCGTCCGGCAGGAACTCGATGGTGTCGGCGAGGCGCCGGTGCGCCGCGGCGCGCTCGAGATCGGCCCGCCGGCGCTGCCACGCCCCGGCCAGGATCTGCCCCACGGTCTCGAGCAGGCGGACGTCGTCGTCGCCCCAGTTGCCGACCGCCTTCACCGAGTGGAACGCGAAGATGCCGGCGACCTTCCCCGCGTCGAACATGGGGATGATGAGGGCCGAACGCGTCTCCTGGCGCAGCAGGCGCGCCTTCTCGGCAGCGGCCTCGATCGGCATGGCCGCCACGTCCTCGATGTGGATGGGCTCGCCCAGCTCGATGCGGGCGCGCAGCCAGGGCAGGTCCGCCAGCGACACCGGCAGGTCGTGGGGCTGCATCGGCTCGACGCCCTCGGCAGCCCAGGTGTAGTCCCAGCGCAGGCCCGCCCGGTCCGGCAGCAGGCGGCCGACGAAGCAGCGGTCGACCGTCGTCAGGCCGCCCACCGACACCAGGGCGCGCGCCAGGGCGTCGACCATCTCGCCCTCGGTGGCCGAGGCGATGGTCCGCAGGATGCCCGTCACCGCGGCCGCGGCGCTGCGCTCGTGGTCGAGCTCGGCCTGCGACCGGATCTCTCCGCTGAGGTCGGTGAACACGCAGCGCAGGCCCGTCACGTCGCCGGAGTCGTCCATCATCGGGGCCGTCACCGCGCGCACCGGCAGGATGCCCTCGCCGGGAATCAGCAGGCGGAACTCGCCCATGGCCAGGACGATGCCGTTGCGGGCCTCGTCGAACAGGTCCTGGAACGCGGCGCGATCGGCCAGGTCCACGAGCGCGAACACCGGGCCGCCCTCGATGGCGCCGCCGTCCATGGCGGCGTACCACGCCCTGGCGTTGTCGTTGGCCAGCAGGATGAGGCCGTCGAGGTCGGTCTCGACGATGAGCTCGGGCAGCAGGCGGCCGAGATCGCGGATCCAGCGGCGGTAGGCGCTTTCGGCGTTCGGGCCGGCCACCGGCAGGGAGGGGCCCGACGGCCTCGGCCGGGATCGCCGGCGCCTCGTCGCCAGCAGGGCCACCGAAGCACCTGCCAGCATCGACGCCAGTGCACCTGCAGCCCCGACCAGGTTGGCCGCCATGGTCCCCTCCCCCGGTGAGCACCTCCGTGTTTGCCCTTGGGAACCAGGCTCCGTCCCGGTACGATCGGCCTAGGATACCGCGACGTACCCGACGAATTCAAGGTGTGTACAGAGTTTTACGTACGAAGAAATAAAGAACTCCGTAATTTCAATAAGTTAAGGAAACGGAAAGATCGATCAAGGAACAACAGGAAACCCTCCCGGAATCCCGGCGGGCGGCGCGCCGAGGAGACACCACCGGGGCACCATCACCATAAACGCCACAAGGACAGCAAGTTGCGCAATATTCGTTTCCTGATGACCTGCGGAGCCCTGGCGGCCGGCCTGGCGGCCGTGGCGGCCGGTGCGGTCCCGTCGCCGCCGCCGGCCCCGGTGCATGGACCGCCCAGGGCCTTCGGGCTGCGGGTGGACAGTCCTGAG
>DAOPJF010000466.1:0-2558 GCA_035399525.1 Candidatus Krumholzibacteriia bacterium
AATCTATTCCGTGCTGGTGATGCTGAACGTCCTGTTCGAGACCTATTGCGCGGCGCGGCAGAGCTTTCGCGCCTCGTCGCTGCTGGCTGTGCAACGCGACGTCGTGGCGACCATCGCCACGCTGATCGGGGCGTTCTGGTATCGCCGGCTCGACGCGATATTCCTGGCGCTGATCATCGGGCGCGCCGTGTCGTTCCTGGTCTCGGTGGCCTACGTCGGTCTGCGCCTGGATGGTTTCCGTTCGCGCCGCTACTTCTTCAACATGCGCGAACAGGTCCGATACGGCATGGTGCTGGGCATCGGCGGCACGGTCGGCACCTTCGCCATGCGCCTGCACGAGATGGCCGTCAGCCGCAGCTACGAAGTCGGGGACTACGCCATCTATGCCGCGGGGCTGAAGCAGATCCCCGTGCTGCAGTTCTTCGGGCAATCTGTGGCTGCCGTGGCGCTCGGCCAGTTCGCGGTGCTGGTCAAGAACGAGGACTGGGAAGGCGTGCGTCGCCTGTGGGACCGCATCCTCGGCACGATGTACGGCGTAGGCCTGCCCGTGGCCCTGTTCCTGATTGCCGTGGCCGACCCGCTCGTGCGGCTGATGTTCACCAACGAGTACGCGAACGCCATCTCGATCTTCCGCATCAACACGATCGCGAGCCTGGCCCTGGTGCTGAACTCGACCCTCGTGTTGCGCGCCATGGACCGCAACGACGTGACGCTGAAGGTGAACCTGGTCCACATTGCGCTGCTCCCCCCGGGTCTGATGCTCGGCATCCGTATGTTCGGAATGAACGGCGCCGTCGCCGTGCATACGCTGCTCATGCTCGGCAGCAAGGTCGCCGCGCAGGCCTACCTCAACCGCCTCGTGCCGGTGCACCTGGCCTACGTGGCCTCGCGCCGCGCGACGGGGGCTTTCTACGTCGACAGCTGGCGCAAGGGCCGGCAGCTGCTGGCCCGCGTCGCCGCGCGGTGATGATCGCCCGACTGCGGTCCGCCGTGATCCCGCTCGCGGCCCTCCTGGTGCTGGTCAACCTGCCCCTCGCGGCCTCCCCGGCCGCCGTCCCCGTCGCCCGCTTCGGCTGGGACGGCGACGCCTCGATGGCGGCCGCGCGCACCTGCGCCGAGGTCTGGCAGGCCGAGGGACCGGCCCTGGCCGCGGCCCTCGTCCCGGCCGGCGCCGCGGTCGACACCGTCAACGTGCTGGTGATGGGCTCGGCCGAGTTCGCCCGCCTGCTCGGCGGCGCCATCCCCGACTGGGGCGTGGGCATCACCACGCCCGACGGCCGGGTGGTGGCCATCGACCGCGAGCGCCTGCCGGCGGTGGGCCGGGGCCTGCGCACGGTGTTCCTGCACGAGATGGTCCATGCGCTCATGCTGCAGGCCGCCGGCGGCGTGCCCATGCCGGCCTGGTTCCTGGAGGGCGCCGCCCAGGCGCAGTCGGGCGAGTGGCGCTTCGTCGACACGGTGGCCCTGGTCTTCGACGGCCGGGTGGCGCCGCTGGCCTCCCTCGAGGGGCCGTTTCCCGCCGATCCCCACCGCGCCGACCGGGCCTACCGCGTGTCGCTGCTGGCGGCGGAGTACCTGGCCGACCGCCACGGACCCGACGCCGTGGCCCGGGTGCTGGCCGCGGCCGTCGAGCGCGGCTCGTTCGCCGGGGGCTTCCAGGCCGCCACGGGCGAGCCGGTCGAGGTCTTCGCCGCGGCCTTCGACGCCCGCATGCGGCTGCGGCTGGGGTGGGTGGCCATGGTGTTGAGCTGGCCCACCCTGTTCGTGCTGCTGGGGGTGGTCCTGGGGGCCGCCGCGGTCCGCCGCCGGGCCCAGGCGCGCCGCCGGCTCGAGGCCATGCCCGACGACGAACCTGCATCCGAAGCCTGATCCCGGCCTTGCAATCTGCCCGCCGCCGGGCCCGCTCGGCGCGCTTCCGCCCGCCCGGGGGCCGCCGATCGCGTGCCCTGCGCGTCCGCGACGTTCCCTGACGTTTCCCGCACGGCCCCGTCGATCCCGCCTGACGCCGAGGGGGTCGCGGCAGGCACCACGGTTGCACGTCCGGCGCGGGGCGCCGTGCCCCGAGGGCATCCGCCAGGGTCTTCGGGTGCACCCGCCAGAGCCAACGGGAGAGGACACACCGTGAAGCACGCAGCCGCCATCAGCACCCTGATCGCCGTGACCGTCTTCGGCGCCCTCGGCGCCAGCGCCCAGACGCAGGACGTGCGCCTGCACTGGGCGCCGAGCCCGTCCCTGGACACCCAGGGCAACCAACTGCCCGAGGCGGTCGGGTACCACGTGTGGCTGCGCCGCGACGCCGACGATCCCCAGCAGATCGCCACCGTCGAGGGCGACACCATCTACACGCTGGCCGCCGAGCCCGGCGTCGTGCAGCGCGTGCGCGTGATCGCCTACGCCGCCGACGGCGCCCTGTCCGCGTTCAGCGAGTGGTCCGACCCCATCTACTTCGAGCCCGAGGTCCGCACCGGCGACGCCGTGCCCCCGGTGGGCATGCTGCAGGGCAACTACCCCAACCCGTTCAACCCCGAGACGCGCATCCGCTACGGCATCCCGGCCGG
>DAOPJF010000467.1:0-2546 GCA_035399525.1 Candidatus Krumholzibacteriia bacterium
CTCGATGGTGCCCAGGTGCTCCTCGATGGTCATGATGTCGGCCATCACCTGGCAGGGATGCGACAGGTCGGTCAGGCCGTTGATCACCGGCACCGTGGCGTGCTGCGCCAGCTGCACGACCTCGTTGTCGTCGAACCAGCGGATCATGATGCCGTCGCACAGGCGGCTGAGCACCTTGGCCACGTCGTGGATCGACTCGCGCGTGCCCAGGCCGATCTCCTTGTCGGTGATGAACATCGACTCGCCGCCGAGCTGGCGCATGGCCACCTCGAAGCTGATGCGCGTGCGCAGGCTGGGCTTGGCGAAGACGCAGGCCAGCACCCGGTTCGGATGCGAGTGGGGCAGCATGTGGGCGCGCGCCAGGGGCTTCTGCTGCTTGGCCAGGTCGAGCACGGCCCGCAGCTCGGGGTAGCTCCACTGGTCGATGGCCAGGAAATCCTTCTTGTCAGCCAAGGTCGTGACCTCCGTCACAGGGTGGGTGCGGTGCGTTCAAGCCCCGCCAATGTAGCGTATCGGCGGCCGGAGTCCACCCCCGGTTGCGGGCCCGGTCAGGGCGCCGGGGCGGCCTCGTAGTACTCGTACGGGTACGTCATGCGGGCGAACCAGAGGCCCTCCTCCAGCGTGGGATACGGCTCGCCGAACAGCCCGTTGAACAGGACCGGGAAGGTCGCCATGGCGGTCATCCCGTCCCGGATGGGCAACTGCAGGTCCGGCGGCAGGAACCAGGCGCTGAAGATGCCGAACCGCTCGGTCAGGTTCGAGGCCCCGGGGCGGTCCCAGTCCAGCTGCGAGCCGGGCCCGTGGTCGCCCTGGATGATGATCACCGGCGGCCGGGGCGACGCGGCCCGGATGGCGTCCACGGTCTGCGCCAGGCGCTCCATCACCCAGGAGGCCTGGTTCTTCCAGTACACGCCGTAGGGCACGGTCTCGCCCGGGTTGGCCAGCGTCCAGTCGTTGCCGTCGCCGAAGCTGAACAGGCCGCCCGTGTCGATCGGGGCGCCGCCCGGTCCGAACACGAAGGGCGGATGCGGCGTCAGCAGGTGGGCGAACACGAACACCGGCTCGCCGTCGGGCACGCCGGCGCGCGCGTCGGCCAGGTGGTCGAAGATGTAGTCCAGGCGCCGCCGGTGCTGCGCGTTCTGGAACGCGGCCGCCGGCTTGCCCACCGCGCGCAGCAGCAGCGGGATGACGCCGTCGTTCAGCACGTAGAACTCCATGAAGTTCAGCCCCAGGAAGGGCTCGTGCCGCTCGTCGGGGCGCCCGAAGCGGGTCAGCGGGTAGCCCGACGGGTAGGTCACGATGCGGTAGCCCGCCTTGCGGAAGGTGCGCGCCACGCGGCTGTCGGCCACCAGCTCGGCCAGGGGCCGGCGGTCGCGGCTCTTCGGGTCGCGGATGTCCAGCAGCGTCGGCACCGGCGCCAGGTTCAGGGTCGAGGCCAGGGACAGCGCGGTCTGCGGGTAGTTGGCCACGTTGCCCCGCAGCACGTGGGCGCCGCGCCGCCGCAGTCCGTCGGTCAGGGTGCCGGGACGGATGTTGAACAGCGCGCGCACCGTCGCCGGCTGGCCGAGGCCGTCGACCAGGATGAAGTAGACGTCCGGCAGCCCCGGCCGCTCGAGGGCGCGCACCGCGGGTGGCCGCTGGCCGCGCCTGATCCGGGGCGCCAGGTCGGCCGCATCGGTGCGCATCTTGACGGCCACCGGCAGCAGCAGCAGGGTCAGCGCCGCCGCGTTCAGGGCCACCGTCGCCGGGGTCACGTCGGGACGTCGCCAGCGCAGCAGCGCCAGCAGCACGACGGCCGCCGCGACGCAGCCGATGCTCGCCGCACCACCCATGGCCTGGCCCTTGACCAGCACCAGCATCAGCGGCGCGGTGACCAGGCCGGCCCGGCCCCAGTCGCGCAGCGCCAGGCGCAGCAGGCCCAGCAGGGCCAGCGCCATCACCGCGGCGGCGGCCACCAGCCTGAGCCCGTGGTGCAGCTCGAGCAGCCTGAAGTTCTTCTGCCAGAACTGCAGCACCGGCAGGGCGCCCAGCAGCAGGGGATGCCAGGGCCATTGCACGAAGGTCCGCAGGCGGGCACGCAGGTTCGTCACGTTCGTCCTCGGTTCACAGGATGTAGCGGCTGAGGTCCTCGTCGCGGATGACCGGCTCCAGGCGCGCGCGCACGAAGGCCGGGTCGATCACCAGGGGACCGGTGTGGGTGTCGGGGACGTCGTACAGCACCTCGTCCAGCAGCTGGGCCAGCACCGTCTGCAGGCGGCGCGCGCCGATGTTCTCCATCCGCTTGTTCAGCTCGGCCGCCAGGCGGGCCAGCTCGTGCAGCGCCGGCTCGGTCACCGTCAGCTGGCAGTTGTCCACCGCCAGCAGCGCCTCGTACTGGCGCACCAGCGAGCCCTCGGTGTCCCGCAGGATGCGCACGAAGTCGTCCTCGCCCAGGCTCGCCAGCTCGACGCGGATGGGGAAGCGGCCCTGCAGCTCGGGAATCAGGTCGCTGGGCTTGCTCAGGTGGAAGGCGCCCGCGGCGATGAACAGGACGTGGTCGGTCTTGA
>DAOPJF010000468.1:0-2533 GCA_035399525.1 Candidatus Krumholzibacteriia bacterium
AGGAGTTCACGGGCACGCGCTACTTCGCCCCCGACTCGCGCGGGGCCTGAGGCGCGCGCCGCGCCCGAAAGGCTCGACATGGCCGGCAATGCCCGCTCCCTGACCCTCGATGTCTTCGCCCGGCGCAAGCGCGCGGGCGAACGGCTCGTGGTGCTGACGGCGTACGATGCGCCGTCGGCGCGCATCGCCGCGGCCGGCGGGGTCGACGCCATCCTCGTGGGCGACTCGCTGGGCAACGTGGTGCTGGGCCACGGCACGACGCTGCCGGTGACCATGGACGACATGGTGCACCACACCGCGGCGGTGGTGCGGGCGCAGCCGGGCCTGCCGGTGATCGCCGACATGCCCTACGGCTCGTTCCACGTCGAGCCGGCGCGCACGGTCGAGAACGCGCTGCGCCTGGTGAAGGAGGCGGGCGCGACGGCGGTGAAGGTCGAGGGCGGCGCCGTGCGGCGGGCGCACATCGCGGCGCTGCTGGCGGCGGAGATCCCCGTGATGGGCCACCTCGGCCTGACGCCGCAGTCGGTGAACCGGTTCGGCGGCTACAAGGTGCAGGGCCGCGGGGCGGCCGCCGGCTCGGCCCTGGTGGAGGAGGCGCGCGGGCTGGCGGCGCTGGGCTGCTTCGCCATCGTGCTGGAGTGCATCCCGGCGAGCCTGGCGGCCGAGGTGACGGCGGCTGTGTCGGTGCCGACGATCGGCATCGGCGCGGGCGCGGCCTGCGACGGCCAGGTGCTGGTGTTCCACGACATGCTCGGCCTGTCGGACCTGCAGGCGAAATTCGTCAAGCGGTATGCCGACCTGGGCCGGCTGGCGACCGAAGCCGTCGCGGCCTTCGCCTCGGAGGTGCGCAGCGGCGCGTTCCCGACGGCGGCGCATGCCTACGCCGATGCGGGCGAGCCGGCCAAGGCGGAGCCGACATCCGCCGGGGGCGATGGCTACCTGGACGGCCTGGCTGATGGCGAGGCCGACGCATGAAGGTGCTGACCACGCGCGCGGAGCTGGCGGAGCTCGATGCCTTGCGCGGCGCGCGTCCGCTGGTGCTGGTGCCGACCATGGGCGCGCTGCACGAGGGCCACCTGAGCCTGGTGCGCACGGCGTCCGCGCTCGGGCCGGTGGTGGTGTCGATCTTCGTGAACCCGACGCAGTTCGGGCCCAACGAAGACTTCGCGGCCTACCCGCGCGACCTGCAGCACGACCTCGACCTGCTGGCGCCGCTGGCGCCGGCCGCCGTGTTCGCGCCCGAGGTGGCGACGGTGTACCCGGCGCCCGGAGGCGTCAGCGTGCAGCCGGGGCGCTTCGCCGCGGGCCTGTGCGGGGGCACGCGGCCCGGCCACTTCGCCGGGGTGCTGACGGTGGTCGCCAAGCTCTTCGGCCTGGTGCGGCCCGATGTCGCGGTGTTCGGGCGCAAGGACGCCCAGCAGTGCCTGGTCATCGACGAGATGGTGCGCGACCTGGTGCTGCCGGTGCGGCTGATCGATGCGCCGACCGTGCGCGAGGCCGACGGGCTGGCCATGTCGTCGCGCAACCGCTACCTGGACGCCGCGGCGCGGCGGCGGGCCCTGGCGCTGAGCCGGGCGCTGGCCGCGGGCCGGACCGCGATCGAGGCGGGCGAGCGCCGGGCGGCGGCGGTGGCCGCGGCGATGATGGACGTGCTGGCCGGGACCGATGCGCCGGACTATGCGGCGGTGCGCAGGCTGGCCGACTGGAGCGAGCCGGATCGCCTGGAGGGCCGTACGCTGCTGGCGGTGGCGGCCCGGGTCGAGCCGGCGCGGCTGATCGACAACGTGGTGCTGGACATCAGGGCGGACGGGGTGCGCGAGTGCGCGCTGCTGGACGCGGACGACAACGCATGAGCGGAGGGGATGCATGAGCGCAGGGAACGCGCGGGCGGCCGTCGAGGCCGTGGTGCTGGCGGCCGGCAAGGGCACGCGGATGAAGTCGGACCTGGCGAAGGTGCTGCACCGCATCGACGGGCGGCCGCTGCTGGACCACGTGCTGGACACGGTCGAGGCCGTGGGCATCGGGCACACGGTCGTGGTGGTGGGCCACCAGGCCGACGCCGTGCGCGAGACCTGCGCGCGGCCGGGCCTGGACTTCGCCCTGCAGTCCCCGCAGCTGGGCACCGGGCATGCGGTGCAGGTGGCGGTGCCGGCCCTGCGCGGCGGCGGCCACACGGTGGTGCTGGCGGGCGACGTGCCGCTGCTGACGGCGGACACCCTGGCGCGCCTGGTGGACGGGTCGGCCGCGTCCGGCGCCGCGGCGACGGTGCTGACCTGCGTGGTGCCCGACGCCGGCGCCTACGGGCGCATCGTCAAGGATGCCGGGGGCCGGGTGGTGGGCATCGTCGAGGCGCGCGACGCGACGCCCGAGCAGAGGGCCATCCGCGAGTACAACACCGGCGTGTTCTGCTTCCGCACCGACCTGATGATCGAGGCCCTGGCGCACCTGACCACGGACAACGCCCAGGGCGAGTACTACCTGACCGACACCGTGGCCTGGCTGGTGGGCCAGGGGCACGAGGTGACGGCCGTGG
>DAOPJF010000469.1:0-2519 GCA_035399525.1 Candidatus Krumholzibacteriia bacterium
GGACGTGCTGGCCGACGTGCACATCGGCCGCCTGACGGCCACCAGCGCGAGCGAGCTGGGCATCGTCGTGAACAAGATCGTGGGCTACGAGAGCAACCCCTGGCTGACCAACGACACCGAGTGGTTCCTGCGCGCGGGCCTGACCGGCGACCCCTCGTCGTCGGGCTACAGCACCATCTGGGTCAACCAGTGGGTGAAGGAACAGCTGCAGCAGATGAACTACGCGCGCATCGACACCATCTGGAGCGGCAACTTCGTCACCCAGATGATGGCCACCGTCAGCGCCGGCGAAAGCATCTTCACCTACCGCGGCTACTGGAACATGAGCGGCCTGAACACGGGCTACATCGCCGCGATGAGCAACCAGCAGAAGCTCCCCTACGCGGTGATCATGACCTGCGACACCGGCAGCTTCTGGACCGACCAGACCGCGCGCAGCGAGGCCTTCCTGCGCGCGCCGTCGGGCGGCGGCGTGGCGGCCATCGGCACGGCCACCATCGGCACGCACACGCGCTACAACAACTGCATGTTCCAGGGCACCCTCGAGAACGTGCTCAACAGCGGCGACAACCGCGTGGGTCCGTCGCTGACCCGCGGCAAGCTGAACATGTACGCCAACTACTTCGCGCCCGAGCCCGAGCGCGTGACCATCTGGTCCACCTGGAACAACCTGATGGGCGACCCGGCAACCTCCATCTGGACCGCCGTGCCCCGGGCCCTGACCGTGGATGCGCCCGCGGCCCTGGACGGCAACGCCACCGCCGTGCCGGTCGTCGTGACCGCCGACGGCCAGCCCGTCGAGGGCGCCATCGTCGCCGCCTACCGCAAGAACACGTACACCGGCAACGCCGTGACGGGCGCCGACGGCCGCGTGGTGCTGCCCATCGACGGCCTGGCCGACGGCGTGCTGTACCTGACGGTGACCGGCCGCAACCTGCAGCCCTGGCAGGGCGAGATCACCATCGGCACGGTGGCCCTGTCCCTCGACCGGGTGGCCGTGGTGGTCGACGACGACATGAACGGCGGCAGCAGCGGCGACGGCGACGGCATCGCCGAGCCCGGCGAGACCGTCGAGCTGTGGGTGACCGTCGGCAACGGCGGCACCGATCCGGCCGTCGACGTGACCGCGACCCTGGCCAGCCCCGACGCCGACGCTGTGGTGGTGCAGGACGCCGTCACCTACGGCGCCATCGCCGCCGGCGGTTCGGCGCCCGGCGGCACGTCGTTCGTGGTCAGCCTGGCGCCGGCGCTCGCGGGCGGCCGCGAGCTGTCGCTCGAGCTGACGGCCAGCGACCAGGGCCAGGCGTTCACCGGCCTGGTGACCCTGGCGATCGCCGGCCCGGCGGCCTCGGTGGCCGGCGCGGTGCCCGGCACCGGCGTGCTGAATCCCGGCGAGACCGGCGCCCTGGCCATCACCCTGGCCAACGGCGGCGACCGCGACCTGGCCGGAGCCACCGCCCTGCTGTCGAGCAACGACCCCTGGGTCACGGTGCTGGACGGCAGCGGCGTCTGGGGCGCCATCCCCGTGGGCGGCAGCGCCGCCAACGGCGCCGACGGCTTCTCGGTGTCGGTGGGCAGCGACTGCGTGCCCGGCCACCTGGCCGTGCTGCAGCTGGACGTGACCTACGCCTCGGGCGGCACCGCCAGCCTGCCGGTCGCGGTCACCTTCGGCGCGGCCACGCCCACCGATCCCACCGGGCCGGACGCCTACGGCTACTACGCCTTCGACGACACGGATGCGGCCTGGACGCAGGCGCCGGTCTACGACTGGGTCGAGATCGATCCGGCCGCCGGCGGCAGCGGCACCTTCCTGGGCCTGACCGACTACGCCATCTACTCGGACGACACGCGCACCGTGGACCTGCCGTTCGCGTTCCGCTACTACGGGCAGGACTTCGCGAAGATCAGCATCTGCTCCAACGGCTGGTTCTCGTTCGGCACCACCTACCAGCGGCACTACCGCAACCGCACCCTGCCCGCCCCCGGCACGCCCGACAACCTCGTGGCCGTGTACTGGGACGAGGTCTACCAGGTGTCGGGCGACGGCGGCGTGTTCACGTGGTACGACGCGGCCAACCACCGCTACGTCATCGAGTGGCGGCGCATGCGCAACGAGGTGAGCGCGGCCCTCGAGACCTTCCAGGCCGTGCTGTACGATCCCGCCTACGGCGCCGGCGACACGGGCGACGGCATGATCCTGATGCAGTACCAGACGGTGAACGCCGTGGACTCGACCGAGGGCTACGCCACCGTCGGCATCCAGGACGAGGCCCTGGGCGACGCCGTGCTCTACACCTACTGGAACGCCTACACGCCCGGCTCGACGCCCATCGCCGCCGGCCGCGCGATCCTGTTCACCACCTTCGAGGCCCAGGTGCAGGGCCAGCTGCTGGGCACGGTGACCAACGCCAGCGCCGGCGGTGCGCCACTGCCGGGCGCGGTGGTCAGCGTGGTGGGCGCGGGCCGAAGCCTGATGACCGCCGCCAACGGCGCCTACGCCGGCGGCGTGCCCGTCGGCA
>DAOPJF010000470.1:0-2516 GCA_035399525.1 Candidatus Krumholzibacteriia bacterium
TGACGGGGCGCACGCCGCCCTCGCCGTCATTCTCGAGTGCATCCAGGGCGAGGGCGGCGTGCGCCCCGTCAGCGACGCGTTCGCCGCGGCGCTGAAGGACCTGCGCCGCAGGCACGGCTTCCTGGTCATCGCCGACGAGATCCAGAGCGGCGGCTTCCGCACCGGTCCCTTCCTCGCCTGCGAGCACTGGGACCTGCAGCCGGACCTGGTCACCCTGGCCAAGCCCATCGGCGGCGGGCTGCCGTTGGGCGCCATCCTGGGCGCCGCCTCGGTCGCCGACGTGCTGCAGCCGGGCATGCACGGCACGACCTTCGGCGGCAACCCGGTGGCCTGCGCCGCGGGCGTGGCGGTGCTCGAGGAGATCGAGGAGAAGGGATTGGCCACCCACGCCGTGGCCATGGGCGCCCTGCTGCAGTCGCGGCTGGAAGAGATCGCCGCCGCGTTCCCGGCGCAGGCGCGCGAGGTCCGCGGGCGCGGCCTGATGATGGCCCTCGAGCTGGCGGACGACGCGGCGCCGGTGGTCGAGGCCCTGCGCGACCGCGGCATCCTGGTCAACGCCACCGAGCGCACGGTGCTGCGCTTCGTGCCGCCGCTGGTCATCGGCCCCGAGCACATCGAGCAGGCCGCGGCGGCGCTGCGCGAGGTGCTCGGGGCGCGCTAGCAGGCTGTTGAAAACTCATTCTGGTGCCCGGTGCGCCCTGCCAGGCCGGGATCAGTGGATCGCCTCGCGCGCCGGCCGCTGCCTGAAGACCACCAGGCACAGGCCGATGAACGCCAGCAAGGTCGCCGACGCCGCATAGCGGCTGAGGGCCATGCCGCCGCTGGCCACCGGCTTGTCCAGCAGGTCGCCCAGCACCGCCCCCAGCGGCCGGGTCAGGATGAACGCCGCCCAGAACAGCGCCGTGCGGGACACGCGCGTCCACAGGTAGGCTGCCGTCACGACCGCCAACAGCGACCCGAAGATGACCGCCCCGCCCAGGTAGCCGCGCCCGGCGGTGTCGGCCGTCCAGTCGCCCAGCGCCGTGCCCAGCGTCTGGGAGAACATGATGGTCACCCAGTAGAAGGCCTCGGCTGCCGGGGTCCGGACGCTGGCCACGGCAACGGTGCCCAGCACGCGCTTCCAGGCCGCCAGCGACAGGGCCAGCAGCGCCAGCAGCAGGGCCGACCCGCCCGCGTAGCCGATGCCCAGCGAACGGTCGGCGAAGTCCGCCAGGGTGGTGCCCACGGTGGTCGTGGCGATGATGGTCGCCCAGTAGAGCCACGGCCGGAACCGGTCGGCCCGGACCTGGGCGGCGACCGCGGCCAGGAAGATGGCGCCGAAGATCGCCGTGCCGACGACGTAGCCCAGGTTCATGGACATCGACACGGCGTCGCCGGCCGTCTCGCCCAGGGTGGTCGCGGCGATCTTGATCAGCCAGAAGACCAGGGTCAGTTCCGGCACCTTGCCCAGGGTTTCGCGGGCATCCTGCGTCATGGCGTCTCTCCACTTTCGGGGCGGGGGTCGAAGTCGCGTCCGGGCATATTTCCCGTGACATCGACCCTCGTACCGCCCCGGGATGAAGACCGGATGAAGACCGGCGGGAATTCCGCGTTCCTTCCGGCGACCGGCCGACGACCATGCTATCGTGGTGGGAACAAAGCCCCGGGAATCGTCGCCGCATTCATCCGGGCTTCATGTTGCGTGCCTATGATGCCCGAACGGCGGCGAAACCGTCGTCGCCCTGAGCGGAGACTGCAGACAGGAGGAACGGACATGCGAAGCGGACGGATGTGGCTCGCGGGCCTGGTCGTGATCGTCGTGGCGGCGAGCCTGGCCGCGATCGCCCTCGGCGACGAGGACGATGCCAAGGTCGTGTCGGAGAAGACCATCACCCTCGACCAGCTTCCCGCGGCCGTGAAGGCCACCGTGCTCAAGGAGACCAAGGGCTTCACCATCACGGAGCTCCAGGAGATCACCCTGACCGACGGCGTCGTGTACGAGGCCGAGTGGCGCGACGGCGAGTTCCACGCCGACGTGCAGGTCGCCCCCGACGGGAAGGTGATCGGCCGCGAGCGCGAGAAGGCGGACGATGACGAGAAGCCCGGAGACGAGACGAAGGACGACTAGGCCGTGCGCGTCCTGATCGTCGAGGACTTCGCCCCCTTGCGCGGGTCCCTGGTGAGGGGCCTGCGCGAGGCGGGCTATGCCGTCGACGCCACGGGCGACGGCATCGAGGGCCAGTCGCTGCTGGCCGGCTCGGACTACGACGTGCTCGTCCTGGACCTCATGCTGCCGGGCACGGACGGCCTGTCCATCCTGCGCCGACTGCGCGAGGCGAAGCGGCCGACGCGCGTGCTCATCCTGACCGCCCTCGACGCCGTGGCCGACAAGGTCCGGGGCCTCGAGCAGGGCGCCGACGACTACCTGGTCAAGCCGTTCGCCTTCGAGGAACTGCTGGCCAGGGTCGGCGCCCTGGCCCGACGCCGGCACGGTCTCCACGAGAAGATCCTCCAACTGGCCAACGTCGAGCTCGACC
>DAOPJF010000471.1:0-2505 GCA_035399525.1 Candidatus Krumholzibacteriia bacterium
CTCCTTTAGCGAATGCGGTTCCGGGTCTAGGTTTGGACCACGCCGCCCGGCTGCGGCGGTCCCGGCGCATCGTCGTCCGCTCGAGGAGGACCCCATGAATCCCGCCGATCTCATCCCCGCACCCGACGCCCTGCCGGTGCCGTGGGGCTGGTTCCAGATCCTGCTGACGGTGACCTTCGTTCTGCACCTGCTGTTCATGAACGCCATGCTCGGCGGCACGATCATCGCGTTCGTGGGCGGCCTGCGCGGCGCCCGGGGGCTGGCGACCGCCCGCGAGGCCTCGACGAAGCTGCCCTTCTCGGTGGCCTTCGCCGTGAACGCGGGCGTGGCGCCGCTGCTGTTCCTGCAGGTGCTGTACGGCCACTTCGTGTACAGCAGCAGCATCCTGATGGCGCGCTGGTGGCTGTCCATCATCGGCGTGCTGATCGTGGCCTACTACGCGGTGTACGCCTACCGCGACCGCTTCGAGCGCGGCCGCGGCGCGCGCCAGGGCCTGGTGGGCCTGGCGATGGTGCTGCTGCTGTACATCAGCTTCCTGTTCACCAACAACTGGACGCTGGCCGTGGCGCCCGGGCAGTGGTCCGCCTACTTCGCGCGGCCCGACGGCTCGCTGCTGAACCTGGGCGAGCCGACCCTGTGGGCCCGGTGGCTGCACATGGTCGTCGGCTCGGTGGCGATCGCGGGCCTGGTGCTGGCGCACTTCGCGCAGCGGCAGGTGCGCCGCGGCGACGGGCAGGCCGCGCTGCGGGTCCGCGAGGGCCTGGGCTGGTTCCGCTGGGCCACGCTGGCGCAGGTGGGGCTGGGCAGCTGGTGGCTGATGACGCTGCGGCCCGACGTGATGAAGCTCTTCATGGGCGGCAGGCCCCTCGGCTCGGCGCTGCTGGGCCTGGGCGTGCTGCTGACGGCCGCCGCGCTGGTCACCGGCTTCCGCGGCAGGCTCGGCGCGACCACGCTGCTGGCGGTGCTGCTGATGCTGGTGATGGCGCTCATGCGCGAGATCGTCCGCGCGGGCTACCTGGCGCCGTACTTCCGCCCGGCCGACCTGGCGGTCCGGACCGAGATCTCGCCGCTGATCCTGTTCCTCGTGGTGTTCGCGATCGGCATCGGCACCGTGGTGCACATGCTGCGGCTCGCCGCGCGCGCCGGAAAGGAGGCCTGAGATGAACTACCCGGTCTGGGAACTCATGGCCACCGGCGGCGGCTTCTGGATCGCCCTGGTCGCGGTCACCCACGTGTTCGTCTCGCACTTCGCGGTCGGCGGCGGCCTGTGGCTCGTGCTGACCGAGCGGCGCGCCCTGCAGACGGGTGACGGCCCGCTGCTGGCCTACGTGAAGGGCCACGCGCGGTTCTTCCTGCTGTTGACCATGGTGTTCGGCGGCCTGTCGGGCGTGGGCATCTGGTGGACGATCGCGCTGCTGAACCCCGCGGCCACCTCGACGCTCATCCACACCTTCGTGTTCGGGTGGGCCACCGAGTGGGTGTGCTTCGTGGGCGAGATCGTCGCGCTCTTCATCTACTACTACACCTTCGGGAAGATGCGTGCCCGCGAGCACCAGGTCATCGGCTGGTACTACTTCGTGTTCGCGTGGCTGAGCCTGCTGCTGATCAACGGCATCATCGGCTTCATGCTCACGCCCGGCGGCTGGCTGGACGGCGGCGGCTTCTGGGCCGGGTTCTTCAACCCGTCCTTCTGGCCCTCGCTGGTGTTCCGCACGCTGCTGTCGCTGATGATCGCTGGCATGTTCGGCCTGGTCACCGCCGTCGGGCAGAAGGATGCCGCCTTCCGCGGCCGCATCTGTCGCTGGAGCGCCGGCTGGCTGGCGGCCGCCGTCGTGCCCATGGCCCTGTCGGGCTGGTGGTACGTGGCGGCGCTGCCGGCGGACCAGCGCAGCATGATCACGGCCCGCGCACTGGAGATCACGCCCTACCTGGACTGGTTCGCGCGCCTGACGCCGGCGCTGCTGGTGCTGGCCCTGGCGGCCCTGGTGAAGCTGCCGCAGGCGGCGCAGCGCTCGCTGGCCTGGGTCATCGTCGCGGTCGGGTTCGTGCACATGGGCTGCTTCGAGTTCATCCGCGAGGCGGGACGGCGGCCCTGGGTCATCCACGGCCACATGTACTCGACGGGGATGCTGCCGGCGGACCTGGCCCGCGCCGACGCCGAGGGCTTCCTGGCCGTCGCGCGCTGGACGGACGCCGACGAGGTCGATCCCGCCCACCCGGCGGCCGCCGGGCGCGAGATCTTCCGCATCGAGTGCTCGCCCTGCCACTCGGTGGGCGGACCGCTCAACGACATCCTGCCCCTGACGGCGGGCCTGCCGAAGCGGGGCCTCGAGGCGCAGCTGGCGGGCCAGGGCAGGCTCGTGCCCTACATGCCGCCGTTCGCCGGCACCGCCCGGGAACGCGCGGCCGTCGCCGCCTACATCGTCGAGGACCTGCACGGCGTCACCGCGACGCCGCCGTCGCCGCCGCCGGCGCGGCCCGAGCCGGTGGCCATCCCGGCCTTCG
>DAOPJF010000472.1:0-2505 GCA_035399525.1 Candidatus Krumholzibacteriia bacterium
GCTCGTCGCCCAGGTAGTCGAAGATGTCGTCGGTGATCTGGAACACCAGGCCCGTGCGGTTGCCGAACAGGCCGAAGGCCTCCTCGTGGGCCGCCAGGCGCGGGTTGAGCGAGGCGCCGATGCGGCAGCTGTTCTCGATGAGCGACGCCGTCTTCTGGTCGATGATCTGGAGGTACCGCGCTTCGGCGATGTCCATGTCGAACCGGTGCTCGAGCTGCAGCATCTCGGCTTCGCTCATCAGCACCGTGGTGTGGGCCAGCAGCTCGACGGCATGGTCCAGGCCCGCCGCGCACAGGTTGTGCAGGGCCTTGCTGTACAGGTAGTCGCCCATGATCAGCGCGGCGCTGCGGCCGTATTTCTCGTTCACCGACGGCAGGCCGCGGCGGGTCAGGGCGTCGTCGATGAAGTCGTCGTGGACCAGGGTCGCCGTGTGCACGAGCTCGACGCTGGCCGCCGCGGTGATGGCCGCAGCGGGGAAGGCGTCGCCGTCCTGGGCGGCCAGCAGCAGCAGCGTGGGCCGGAAGCGCTTGCTCTTGCCCTGGCGGATGTGGTCGCAGATGTCCCGGGTCAGGGGGCTGTCCCCGTCGGTGATGCGGCGGAACTCGGCATCGACCTCGACCAGGGCGGGCGCGATCTTCTGCTGCAGCGTCACGAGTTTGATGCGCTCGCGGTCAAGCATCGACATGGAACCCACTTCCACGGAATAGGCAAACCCCGGCCCGCCGGCTCGGCATCCCGCCGGTCCCGGATCCGGAGAACCCCCCAAATAATTCGCAAAGAACGGTCGCTGTCAATCCTGTTTCCTGCGGCGCCGGGTCACCAGCAGGGAAACCAGCACCGAACCGAAGTACAGGATCAGCACCGGCACCGCCATGACCACCTGGCTGTACACGTCCGGCGGGGTCAGCACGGCCGACAGGATGAAGATCCCGACGACGGCGAACCTCCACGTCCGCAACAGCATACGGGGCTGGACGATGCCCGTGGCGCTGAGGGCCAGGACCAGCAGCGGCAGCTCGAAGACCAGCCCGAAGGCCAGGCACATCTGCGAGACGAACGAGAAGTAGGCCCCCACCCCGATCAGGGGCTGGACCGCATCCCCGCCGAAGCTCAGCAGGAAGGCGTAGACCGGCGGGATCACCGCCACGAAGGCGAACACCACGCCCGTGTAGAACAGGGCGGTGGTCGAGATCAGCAGCGGCGTGACCACCTTGCGCTCGCGCCGGTACAGCCCCGGCAGCACGAACCCGTAGATCTTGAAGAAGATGAAGGGCGCCATGACCATCACGCCGCAGACCGCCGAGATCTTCAGGCGCACCATGAAGGCCTCGTTGGGCTGGGTGAAGTAGATGCCTTCCTTGGCGATGCGGTGGATCATGAACGCCAGCAGCTTCTCGGACCAGACCCAGCACAGGATCATGGCCGCCACCGCGGCGATGCCCGACTGCATAATGACCGAGCGCAGCTCCTCCAGGTGCTCGAGCAGGCCCATCGAGGAGCCCTCGTCGCCGTCGGGAGTGCCGGCGGCGGCCGCCTCGCGCTCGGCCTCGGCCCGGGCCACGGGGTGGTCGGGTGCCGGGCGCAGGCGGTCGAAGCCCGCCTGGTCCGGGGGCGTGCCCGCCGGCGGGCCCTCCGGGCCGCCGGGGTCCTGGCCGAGGTTGCCGGGGCCGTCCGTCACCGGCGTCCCTCCCGCTCGGCCTGCAGCGAGCGCAGCAGGTCGGCGAACTCGTCCACCTTCTGGAAGCTGTGGTAGACCGAGGCGAAGCGCACGTAGGCCACGTCGTCCACCTCGTGCAGCACGCTGAGCACCAGCTCGCCGATGACCGCCGACTCGACCTCGCGCCGGCCGCTGCTGGCCAGCTCGTGCTCGACGCGGTCGACGATGATCTCGATCTCCTCGAGGGACACCGGCCGCTTTTCGCAGGCCTTGGTCACCCCCAGGATGACCTTGCTGCGGTCGTAGGGCACGCGCTGGCCGCTGCGCTTGATCACCACGATGGGCCGGGTCTCGACGCCCTCGTAGGTGGTGTAGCGCTCGCCGCAGGCCGTGCACTCGCGCCGGCGGCGCACGGCCCGGCCGTCACGGACGGCCCGGCTGTCGATGACCTTGTCCTCGTCGCTGCCGCAGCGGGGGCACTTCAAGGCTGCGCTCCTAGGCCAGGCCCGGGTAGAGGGGGAAGGCCGCGCTCAGCTCGGCGGTCTCGCCCCGCAGGCGGTCGAGCGCGTCCTGGTCGCCGCGGTGCTGCACGGCGCGGTCCATGATGTCGGCGATGCGCCGCATCTCGTCCGGCCCCATGCCGCGCGTGGTCAGCGCCGGGGTGCCCAGGCGCACGCCGCTGGTGACGAAGGGGCTCTCCTGGTCGAAGGGCACGGTGTTCTTGTTGGCGGTGATGCCCACGTGCTCGAGCAGTTCCTCCATGTCCTTGCCCGTCAGGCCCTTGCCGCTGACGTTGACCAGCAGCAGGTGGTTGTCGGTGCCGCCGGAGACCAGGTGGAAGCCGCGCG
>DAOPJF010000473.1:0-2504 GCA_035399525.1 Candidatus Krumholzibacteriia bacterium
GCCTGTACTCGTGCCCCACGGTCGACGGCTGCGCCGGCAGCGGCACGCGCGCGCTGTGGATCGGGCCGACCGACGCGGACATGCTCTCGGAGATCTTCGGCGCCGGCTGCGTGCCGGGCTGGCTGAACCCGACGGGCGAGCCCGACCTGACGCCGCAGCGCGGCACGTCGGGCTGGCGCGACGTGGGTCGCTTCCAGCCGCGCTAGCGGGCCCCGGTCAGCAGCTGCCGCCGTGGGCGGGGTCGGCGCAGACCTCGATCAGCACGCCGCCGCCCGACTTCGGGTGCAGGAAGGCGATCCGCTTGCCGCCCGCGCCGGTGCGCGGCGTCTCGTCCAGCAGCACCAGCCCCGCGGCGCGGCAGCGCTCGAGCACCGCGCCGATGTCCGCGGCCGCCAGGGCGATGTGGTGCAGGCCCGGCCCCTTCTTCTCGATGAACTTCGCGATGGCGCCCTGGTCCGACAGCGGCGCCAGCAGCTCGACGTGGCCCAGCGCGCCCCGGCGGTCCAGCTTCAGGAACGCCACGCGCACGTTCTCCTGGGGCACCTCCTCGATGCGCTCGAGCTCGAGCCCCAGCAGGTCCCGGTACAGGGCCAGGCCCTCGTCCAGGTCGCGCACGGCGATGCCGATGTGGTCGACGAAGCCGGCGGTGCCCGCGGGCAGCTGGGCGGAGGGGTCCAGGGGGGTGGTCATGGCGCGGTCCTTTCCCGTTGGCGTGGTTCCCCGGTCCGGTCCATGATAGCCCATTTCCCGCCGCGCACAAAATCGGGGGTGGGATCGGCGCGCCGGTTCCGGTAGGATGCCCGGAAACCCCAGCCGACCCCCAAGGAGACCAGGCATGGACCCGCGCGTCACGAAGCTCGCCGATCAGCTCATCCACTACTCGGTCCGGCTGCAGCCGGGCGAGAAGATCTACATCGAGATCAAGGGCCTCGAGGCCATGGACCTGGGCCGCGAGCTGGTGCGCGCGGCCACCGAGGCCGGCGGCGTACCCTTCTGGTACTACAACGACGAGACCCTCAGCCGCGGCTTCATCCGCCACGCCGGCGAGGCGCAGTTCCAGGCCTGGGGCGCCTTCCACCGGCCCATCATGGAGGCGGTCGACGCCTACGTCGGCGTGCGCGGCAGCACCAACCCCTTCGACCTGGCCGACGTCGACGCGGACCGCATGAAGTGGCACGACCAGTCCTACTGGGGGCAGGTGCACATCCCGGTCCGCCTGAACAAGAAGTGGTGCGTGCTGCGCTACCCGAACCCGGCCATGGCCCAGTCGGCCGAGCGTTCCACCGAGGAGTTCGCGCAGTTCTACTTCGACGTCTGCACCCTCGACTACGCGAAGATGAGCCAGGCCATGGATCCCCTGGCCGCGCTCATCGACCGCACCGACCGCGTGCACCTGAAGGGCCCGGGCACCGACCTGCGCTTCTCCATCAAGGGCCTGCCGCCGGTCAAGTGCGACGGCCACCGCAACATCCCCGACGGCGAGGTCTACACCGCGCCGGTCCGGGACAGCGTCAACGGCGTCATCCAGTACAACACGAAGACGCGCCAGGGCGGCGCCGTGCTGGCCAACGTGCGCTTCGTCTGCAAGGACGGGAAGATCGTCGAGGCCACCTGCGACGGGCCGAACGAGAAGCTGCAGGCGGCGCTCGACCTGGACGAGGGCGCCCGCTACTTCGGCGAGTTCGCCCTGGGCGTGAATCCCTGGATCACGCGCCCCATGCTCGACACCCTGTTCGACGAGAAGATCGCCGGCAGCTTCCACCTGACGCCGGGCAACGCCTACGCCGCGGCCGACAACGGCAACAAGTCGGCGCTGCACTGGGACATCGTCATGATCCAGACGCCCGAGTGGGGCGGCGGCGAGATCTGGTTCGACGACGTGCTCATCCGCAAGGACGGCCGCTTCGTGCTGCCCGAACTCCAGGGGCTCAACCCCGAGAACCTGAAGTAGAGGGGGGCGGGGAAGATGAGGCGGATCGCGATCACGACGGCCTTTCTCGCGCTGGCCTGCGCCACGGCGGCGATGGCCGACGATGCGCCCGGGCGCGTGCGCACGTGGGCGTTCGGCTGGGAAGACGGGCTCACTCTGCGCAAGGCGTTCGGGCTGTGGGACGTGAGCCTGTCGGCGGGGCCGTCGGACTGGCTGCAGCGTACCGATACGTACAGCTGGGACACCGACCTGCCCGACTCGACGCAGGGCGGACTTTCGCACGAGTATGACGACAGCCGGGAATCGGGCTTCGTGCGCGTTTCCGCGGCGCGGGAACTGACCCGGTGGCGGACGCTTTCCCTGCACGGGGGATGCGGCGTGCGCTACCTGTGGGGGAACGAGTGGGACACGAGCGTGAACTACGACTCCGGCGGCGCGGTGTCCTACCGTCGCCGCACCGAGTACCACGAGGACCGCTTCTCGGTCGACCTGGGCGTGCGCATGGCCTGGCGACCGGTACCCATCGTCTCGGTGCAGCTTCGGGCGGGCCTGGTGCTCACCTCGATCCACGGGG
>DAOPJF010000474.1:0-2499 GCA_035399525.1 Candidatus Krumholzibacteriia bacterium
CGACGGCTTCTGCCGCCAGGCCGAGGGCGGCACCATCTTCCTGGACGAGATCGGCGAGACGCCGCACCCCATCCAGGTCAAGCTGCTGCGCATGCTGCAGGAGCGCGAGATCTACCCCGTCGGCAGCAGCAGCCCGGTGAAGGTCGACGTGCGCGTGATCGCCGCGACCAACCGCGACCTCGAGGAGGAGATCGCCCGCGGCAACTTCCGCACCGACCTCTTCTACCGCCTGAACGTGATCCCGCTGAACCTGCCCTCCTTGCGGGAGCGCGCCGAGGACATCCCGCTCTTGGCCGACCACTTCCTGCGCCGCACCTGCCCCGACTACAAGGGCAGCCTCGGCTCGATCCTGGACGAGGCCGCGCTGCGCGCGCTGCAGGGCTACGAGTGGCCGGGCAACGTGCGCGAGCTCGAGAACGTGATCGAGCGCGCGAGCATCATGCGCGACGGCGACCGCATCACCGTGCGCGACCTGCCGGCCGAGCTCTGGGAGCGGGGCGGCGTCGAGGGCGGCGTGCTGGCCTCGCTGTCGGTGGGCAGCCTCATCAGCCTCGAGGAGCTCGAGCGCGCGCACATCCTGTCGGTGCTCGAGGCCACGGGCGGCGCGCGCAAGCAGACGTCCGAAATCCTGGGCATCAACGCCTCGACGCTGTACCGGAAGCTCAAGAAGTACGGCGTCCAGGACGATGATGACATGGAGCAGGACGAGGACGGCGTGCCGGGCGCCGAACTGCTGGACGCCGTGGACGACGTCCTGCGCGAGACCGAGGAGGAAACCTCCCTGGTCTAGGCCTCGACCCGGCAGGATCTGCACGGTCCGGCGGCGCCCCTGGCCGCTCCAACGGGCAAAACGCGCCGCGGCGCGGCGGCCCGAACCGACAGGAGGTCCTGGAAGTTGTTGGTAACGAACGGATTGACGATTCAGTGACGCACGGGAGCAGATGGCACGGCCATTGCTCAACAAGGTCTGCCGTTGGCAGGACATCGGTGACGGAGCAGTCCGGAGCCGCATACGGGGCCCGAGGGGGCCGTTCTAAGGAGGACGACATGTTCAATCGCAAGGGCTTCACGCTGATCGAGCTGATGATCGTCGTGGTCATCATCGGTATTCTCGCCGCCATCGCCATCCCGAACTTCATCAGCATGCAGGATCGTGCGAAGGAAGCCAAGGTCAAGGGCGCGGCGCACACCGTGCAGCTGGCCGCCGAGGACTTCGCGGTCCGCAACGACGGCGTGTACTCGGATGCCGGCGCTGACCTGACCCCGCTGCTGCCGGGCGGCGCGCTGCTCGAGAACGCCTTCACCGGCGCGGCCTCCGAGCCCCAGTTCGCCGCTGCCGCTGCTGCGGCCGGCCAGGTGGGCATCCAGGCCATCGTGTCGGGCGGCGTGAACGTCGGCTACACGATCACCGGCTACGGCAAGGACGCCAACAGCGGCGTCGCCGGCATCATCCTGACGCTGAGCAGCGGCCAGTAGGCCCGCGGTCCCGCGTCGGACGAGACCAGTCGGACGCAACGGGCGGGACCGGCCATGCCGGTCCCGCCCTTGCCATATCCCCGGGGGAACGAATCGTGTCCAAGCCCAGTCTGCCCAGCCTGCCCGCGCTCAAGCGGCCGACCCTGCGGCGCCCGGCGCTGCCGAAGCGGCCCGCGACGCCCGACCTGGTGCTGGCGGCCGGCGCCGCCTGCGTGGGCGCGGCGCTGCTGATGCTGCTGGCCTCGCCGGTCACCACCAGCCTGCGGCGGGCCTCGATGGCCGCGGCGGTCCGCGGCAACGCGGCCACCCTGCAGCTGGCGGTCGAGAGCTGGGCCGCGGCGCACCTGGGCGCCTATCCCGACAACGCCGCGGTGGTGCTGCCGCTGCTGCCCCACGACCGGGCTCCGGCCAATCCCGTCACCGGCCGCCCGGTGACCTTCGCCGCCCAGCCGGGCGACCTGACCTACCGCCGGACCGCCGACGGCCGCGGCTACGTCATCGAGGCCTGGGACCCGGCCCGCGCCGCGCCCACGGTGCTGATGCGGCTCGAGGGCCGGCAGGCGCCCGTGGCCCAGGCCCGGTTCTGACCGGCGCGCCTCCGCTGGCATCCCCGTTGCAATCATCCTTCCCGGCATCATCGCATGGGCATCCGGGCGGGTGTTGGGGACCTGCCCTGACCGGAGGTGGACGTTGATCTGGCACGACCTGGCAAGTTCCGAGACAACGGCGGCGCCCGGCGCGGCCGTCTTCGCCGTGCCCGGACCGGCGCCCGCGGACCGCGCGGCGCCTGCGCTGCACGTGGCCGACCTGGGCAAGGACTTCCGCTCGGGCCTGCTGCGGCGGCGCCTGCGGGGCATCGACGGCGTGTCGCTGACCGTCCGCCGGGGCGAGATCTTCGCCCTGCTCGGCCACAACGGGGCCGGCAAGACCACCACCATCAACTGCATCCTCGACCTCTGCCACGCCGACAAGGGCGAGGTCGCGATCTTCGGGGTCGACCACCGCGACCCGCGCTCGCGCCTG
>DAOPJF010000475.1:0-2499 GCA_035399525.1 Candidatus Krumholzibacteriia bacterium
CGACGGCCAGGATGTGCGCATTGCGGAACGGCACGTAGGTCGAGGGCACGCCCGAGCCCGCCGCCGGCAGGCCGGTCTCGACCGGGCGCGAGGCGTCCACCAGCGACGAGCCCCCGATGGCCTTCAGGTAGCCGATGTCCGCCACCAGCCGCCGCGCCGCGGGCACGCCGTAGTGGTCGGCCAGGGCGTGGAACGCCTGCAGCTCGCGCGCCTCGGTGCGCTGCCCGTAGTTGATGTGCAGCAGCGCCAGGTCGTGGTCCCGCGCCGCCTCGGCCAGGCACACGCACGAATCCAGGCCGCCGCTGACCAGCACCACCGCCGTCTCGCGCGCCATCGTCACACTCCCCTTGTCCGGTCGGGCCAGACGACCTTGTGCAGCTGCACCTGGAAACGCACGTCCAGCCCGTCGGCCAGGATCCACTCGGCCAGGTCGCGGGCCGGCAGCGTGTCCTGCACCGGCGAGAACACCACCGGCACGCCCGCGGGCAGCCGGCCCGGTTCGCGCACCAGCGCCCGGCCCCACGCGTAGTCGGCGCGGTCGGCGCACACGATCTTCAGCTCGTCGCCCTCGTCCAGCCCCGCGATGCCCGCCCAGTCGATGCGCTCGGACGGGATGCCGCTGCCGGGCGCCTTCAGGTCGACGATGCGGTGCACGCCGGCGGGAACTTCCGCCAGCGGCACGGCGTTGGCAGGCGCGCGGGTGCCACTGGTTTCCAGCAGCACCGTCCGGTCATCAGCCAGCAGCGCGGACAGCAGCCCCACCACGGCGGCCTGCAGCAGCGGCTCGCCTCCCGTGACCAGGACCGTGCGGAAACCGTGGCCCCGCACGATCTCCAGCACCGCGGCCTCGTCCATGCGCTCGCCCCCCTGGAACGAGTGGGCGGTGTCGCACCAGGTGCAGCGCTCGTGGCAGCCCGTCAGCCGCACCAGGGTGCAGGGCCGGCCGCTGAAGCGTGACTCGCCGCAGATGGCGGGATATATTTCGTTCACCAAGAGCATGGGCGCCCTGGCCGGCCTTTCGGTGGCGCGGCAGCCGCAGCTGCCGCCGGCGGTCGGAACGGGCGCGGGCCCGATTCCCGGAGACGACGAATTGCGTATGATAATCCATGAGCCCCGCCCCCACAACGCGGGCCGCGCGCGCGGCCTGCGCCACGCCCCGATCCTGGTCGCCGCGGCCGCGCTCCTGTTGGCCGCGTCCGGCTGCGGCGGCAAGGCCGAAACGCCGGCCGGCGGCACCGCCCTCGGGGACGCCAGGACCGCCGCGCCCTGCCCCCTGGTGGTCGATGACAGCGGCTGGCAGGCCTTCGAGGCCATCGCGGCCCGCGCCACGGCCGGCGGACCGCTGGGCGAGGACGAGCTGGCCGCCCTGGGCGACCTGCCCTCGTTCACGGCCTGGCGCGCCTCCATGGATCCCAACGTGCCCCCGGCCATGCGCGTGGGCAACTGGGTCGAGGACGCCTTCTGGGACGAGCTGGGCCGCACCGGCGACCGCAAGGTGAACGCCGACCGCCGGGCCATCGCCGGGTCGTACCGGTGGTCGTGGGACCACCGGGCCCGCATCGATTCGCTGGCCGCACGGCTCATGGCCCCGGGCGCGGCCTGCGGCGTGCTGACGCTGTGCCAGGGCTGGATCGAACCGGACAGCCTGCCCGCGTCGCCCGTCCTGTACCTGCTGCCCGGCAAGCCCGAGCTGCGCTACCACGAGGGCAACCTCTTCGTCGACACCGGCGTGCTCGCGGCCGGCAGCCCCGCCCAGCTCGAACGGCAACTGGCCGGCCTGCTGTACCGCAACGTGGGTGCGACGCCGGGCCCGAGCCCGCTCGAGTCGACCGGCGCCGCGGCCATCGGCCACACGTTCCGCATCATCCGCAACGAGGGCATCGCCGCCTGGATCGAGCAGCTGCCCGACACCCACTTCGACCCCGAGCACCCGCGCCTGCGCCGGGTCACGCCGGTGCCCGAGCACTTCTACCAGACGACGCTGCGCACGCTGGAGGTCATGCTCGAGCTGCTGCCGGCGACCCTGGCCGACCCGGCAGCCCTCGAGCAGGGCGGCGAGCCCTTCGCGCGCACGATCGCGGCCGGCGGCGGCCTGAACCAGGGCGGCTACGGCATGGCGGCGCTCATCCAGGGACGCCTGGGCGAGGCCCGGCTGAAGGAGGCAGCCCGCACGGTGCCCGGCTTCGTGGCCGCCTACCAGGAGGCCGCGCTGATGGGCCCGGCCGAACGCCCCGCCCTCGGCGCCCAGGGCCACGAGCCGTGGGAGAGCCTCGGCCCCATCGACCCGGCCGTGTTCGCACAGCTGATGCCCGTACTCGCGTCGGTGTTCCCCGCCGGTTCGTAGGGCGCCGGGCCCACGACGACGAAGGGCGGGCCCGCCGGGGGCCCGCCCTTTTCGGCTTCGGTCAGGCGACCGGCGAGCGGTCAGTTCTCCCAGCGCGAGAACACAGGCTCGATGTCCGCCGGGATGCCGTCCAGCTTGCGCAGCGCCTCGGCCAG
>DAOPJF010000476.1:0-2497 GCA_035399525.1 Candidatus Krumholzibacteriia bacterium
GCTGTGGTTCAACGCGGCGCACTACGCGCTGCGGCCCTGGCCCTGGATCCTGGTGGCCCTGGCCTCGCTGCTGGTCTTCCCCGAGCTCTCGGACATCAAGGCGGCCCTGCCCCACCTCGACCCGCGCCTGCTGGGCGACGACATCGCCTACCCGGCCATGCTGACGCTGCTGCCCCACGGCCTGCTGGGCCTGCTGGTGGCGTCGCTGACCTCTGCCTACGTCTCGACCATGAGCACGCACCTGAACTGGGGCGCGTCGTACCTGGTCAACGACCTGTACCGGCGCTTCGTGCGGCCGGACGCCGACGAGCGGCACCTGGTCGCCGTCTCGCGCGTGGTCACGGTGGCGCTGATGGGCGGCGCCGTGCTGGTGACGCTGGTGCTCGAGACCGCCGGCGAGGCCTTCCACCTGCTGCTGTCGTTCGGCGCGGGCACCGGCCTGATCTACCTGCTGCGCTGGTACTGGTGGCGCATCAACGCCTGGAGCGAGATCGCCGCCATGCTGGTGTCGTTCCTGGTGACGTTCGCCATCCACCTCGCGCGGCAGGCGGGCGCGCTGTCCTGGAGCAGCGACACGGCGCTGCTGGTGACCATCGGCGTGACGACGGCCGCCTGGCTGGCGGCCACCTTCGCCACGCCGGCGGTGGACCGCGCCACGCTCGTGGCCTTCGTCGCGCGCATCCGCCCCGCCGGGCCGGGCTGGCGCGGCTTCGCGGCTGTCGGCGCCGGCCCGGGCGACCCCCTGCCCCGCGGTCTGCTGGGCATGGCCCTGGGCTGCACCTTCGTGTACGCGACGCTGTTCGCCACTGGCAACGTGCTGTACGGACGCCTGGGCAGCGCCGCCGTCCTGGCGGCCGTCGCGCTCGGTTCGGGATTCGGCGTGGCCCGGATGCTCAGGAGCGGGCGCTAGAGCGCCTCGACGATGGCGCACAGTTCGTCTTCGGCTTCGAGCAACGCCTCGAGCAGCGCCAGCTGGGCCCGCGCCCGCCGCAGGTTGTGGCCGGGGTCGTCGACGCGGTAGTACACGTCGCCCGCCAGGTGGTCGGCCAGGAAGCGCAGCGCCTGCTCGTAGGTGATGACCAGCGCGCCATCGACCATCGCCGCCCGCTCGGCCGACGTCAGCCATGTGGCCGCACCCTCGCACCAGCCGGCGGCCAGCGCCGTGAAGCGGTCGCGGTCGACCCCGATGGCGCCCGCGTCCGGCTCGTCCTCGGGCCGACCTGTCACCGCGCCGCGCACCAGGTCGCCGAAGTCGTGGACGGCCAGGCCCGGCTGCACCGTGTCCAGGTCGATGACGCACAGGGCCTCGCCGGTGGCGGCATCCACCAGCACGTTGTCGGGCTTGGCGTCGTTGTGCACCAGGCGCTCGGGCAGGTTGCGGTCGGCCAGGCGTTGCGCCAGCGGCGCGAGCTCCAGCAGACGTGTGGCCTCCCGGCCGCAATCGGCCACGCGCCCCGCGGCATCGGCCTGCAGCGCCGCGCGGAACGCCGTCAGCCGCGCCGGCGTATCGTGGAATCCCGGCAGCACCGTCGCCGGCGCCGGGCCTTCGCCCGCGGCGACCAGGCCGGGGAACCGGCCGAGAGCGCGTGCGGCCGACCGCAGCTCGGCGGGCTTCGCCGGGTCGGCTGATCGCGCATTCGGCACCAGGACCGCGCATCTCCAGACCGCGCCTTCGCTGCCACGATACCAGGATGCGCCGCCGGGCGCCGGCAGGTAACGCAGGCGATGGCGCGGATCATCGTCGCCGGACGCCCGAAGCGCAGCATCGACGCGCGCGGCCGCCAGGGCGGCGTTGCGCACCACGGCCGGCGGATCGGGGAACGCTGCGGTGTTGATGCGCTGCAGCAGGTGTCCGCCCACGCGCCAGGTCCCATGGATGAGGCCGCCGCCGAAGGCCTGCGGCGCCGCATCCGCCAGGCCGAACGCCTGCCCGGCCGCCTCGACGGATGCCAGCTCGGCCAGCCGCGCCGCCACCTTCGCCCGGTCCTCGGGCCAGGTCATGCCGCACCACGGATCGGGCGCCGCGGCGACCTGCACCGTCACCTCGCCAGCCCGCACGGCGGCATCGATCGCCGCCGGCAGGAAGGCCTCGTCGTGCGCGAGGTCCGCCGTCGCCAGGAATCGCACGAGGAAGGCCTCGATCAGCGGGAAGACGTCGGGGGTGAAGGCCCAGGCGTTCATCGAGACGGGGGCGCCCATCGGCAGGAGCACCCCGTCGTCCGCACCGCCGACCACGCGGCCGCCGGGACCGACTGCCGGGAACTCGCGCAGGCCCGTCATCAGGCCGTCGCCGTCGACCTCGGCCACCGCCCGCGACACGGTGCCCGCGGGCGAGAGCGTCGCACCCAACGCGTAACCCAACATCGCGAAACGCCCGGGGACGCCGGGCGCCAGCGCCGCCGCCAACGCCGCCGGAGCGCCGGGGCCGTAGGAATCGTCGGCATTGAACAGCAGGAAGGGCCCATGCACGGCGTGGCGCGCCGCCCACACGGCGTGG
>DAOPJF010000477.1:0-2494 GCA_035399525.1 Candidatus Krumholzibacteriia bacterium
GTCGGTGGCGCCGGCCGGCGTCAGGTAGGGCACGAGCTCGGCCTGGTTCACGTTCACCGTCGAGGTGTAGTTGGTGATCTTCAGCCCCGGAAAGGTCGGCGTGTTGGTGAACAGCACGGCGTCCGACGCCTCGACCAGGTTGCTGAATCCGTCGTTGTCGGCGTCCTCGAGCTCGACGTCGGCCAGGGCCTGCTCGATGCTCAGGCCCAGGTTCAGCCGGGCCTCGAGGCTCACGCCGTAGGGATTGCGCTGGCCGCCGCCGTCGAAGTCGAAGTGGCAGACGCCGCAGTGGGCGGCGTTGCTCGGCAGGTTATCGATCGCCGAGCCGGTGGCGGCGGGGTAGCGGGTGAAGAACGCCCGCCGGTACGGATTGCGGGCCGACGCGAGTTCCGGGCTCAGGGCGGTCACGATCAGCAGGGTCACGACACAAGCGGCGAGATGCTTTGTCCTCACGACATCCTCCCCTCGAGGGCCGGCAGACGGCCGGCGGCGCAGCCTGCAGGACCATCGCAGGCACGGGAAGTATGTCACAAATTCGCGATAATGAATCGATAAAATCAAATACTGATTCCGGTTGTCATCCTCAAAGGGGTCGAAGCCTGCGCCAGGGCGGCGCCCTTCCAGCGGCGGTGCACCCAGAACCACTGGTCGGGGCAGGTCCGGATCCAGCGTTCCAGCGACCGCGTCATGGCGGCCATGTACGCGGCGACGGCTTCGTCGGCCTTCGGGTCGGCCGGCGGCGCCAGGGCCTCGCCGATGTGGAAGACGTGCCCTTCGCCGTCCCGGACGATCGCCACCGGCACCACGGGGCAGCCCGTGCGCAGGGCGATGCGCGCGGCCCCGGGCCAGGTGCTGGCGGGCCGGCCCAGGAAGGGGACCGATACGCCCGAGGCCCCCGCATCCTGGTCGATCAGCAACGACACCAGGCCGCCCCGGCGCAGGTGCGCGAGCACCGCGCGGCCCGCATGCTCCATGGGCACGGTGGCGATGCCGTGCCGGCGCCGCAGCGCGGTCAACTCGCGCTCGACGGCAGGGTTGCGCTGGGGCTTGACCACGTCCAGCAGCGGGTACCGCGCCGCCAGGATGCGCCCGGCCAGCTCGAAGTTGCCGAAGTGGGCCGTCACGACGATGGCGCCCCTGCCGCCCGCCAGCGCGCGATCGAGCGGGTCGAACCCGGGTTCGAGGCGCACCGCGTCGGCGAGCGACTGCGGGTCGGCCAGGAACACCTCGGCCGCCATGCGCCCGAGGTGGTCGTAGACCCCGCGCCGCAGGCGCCGGCGCTCGCGGTCGTCGAGGTCGCCGTAGACCTCGGCGAGCTGCCGGTCCGTGACGTCCCGGCGCAGCCGGAAACCATCGGCCGCCACGCGCGCCAATCCGCGCAGGCAGAGCTCCGCCGCCCCGTAGGGCAGGCCGGCCAGCCCGGCGCGCGCCGCGCGGAAGGCCAGGTGCTCGAGCGTGTCGGTGACGTTGCGGTCCATGGCCTGACGATAGGAAGCGGCGGGCTCGGCGTCCACCCCGACGGCCGCATCACGGAATGGCAACCCTGCCGGAAAGGGCGACGGCGGCCGGGAAGCCGATCTTTGGAAAATATTTTGGACCAACTTGTCTTTTATTGATGGTGCGGTCGGGAGTCCCGCCCGGGCGGACACCTGCGGACTCCAACATCTTCAATATTGGATATATATATCCCAATATCTTGATATGCTGCGACTTGTCACGAACTCCCAGCTTAATGCTTGGTATTGAACGAGGTCGATAGCAGGGCGAGGAGTTTTTCGTTTTCGCCAGCCGTCCGCCATCAGCCCGCCGCCTCCGCTTTGCGACCGGTTGACCGCCCCCGCGCGGCGGCCGAAGGTAGGCCCGATCCGTCGTTCCGTCCGTGCCCGAACCTTCGCAAGGAGCCGATGATGAAGACGCTGCTGCTGATCGTCGCCGCGCTGGCCCTGGTCACCTCCGGCGCCGTGGCCGCCGAGGAGACGGTGGCCGGGAAGTGCATGACGTGCCACAAGGAGAAGACCCTCGGCCTGTACAACCAGTGGTACGCCTCCGAGCACGCCAAGCACAACGTCACCTGCCTGGACTGCCACAAGGCCGCCCAGGGCGAGCCCGACGCCTTCATGCACGAGGGCGCGCTGATCGCCACCCTGGTCACGCCGCTGGACTGCGGCCAGTGCCACCAGAAGGAAGCCGAGCAGGTGGGCCACAGCTACCACGCCACCGCGGGCGAGATCCTCGAGTCGGCCGACGCCTACCTGGCCCACGCCGCCGGCGGCACGCCCGTCGCCATCGCCGGCTGCGAGAACTGCCACGGCAACAAGGTCAAGATCGACCCGAACAGCCCCAACAAGCTCAGCCGCCTGAGCTGGCCCAACAGCGGCATCGGCCGGCTGAACCCCGACGGCAGCAAGGGCTCGTGCACCGCGTGCCACACGCGCCACGCCTTCAGCGTCAAGCAGGCGCGCCGGCCCGAGGCCTGCAGCAAGTGCCACCTGGG
>DAOPJF010000478.1:0-2491 GCA_035399525.1 Candidatus Krumholzibacteriia bacterium
GGTCAGCCTGGATGAGATCACGGACGAACTTCAGGTCAGCAAGGGCCCGGTCAGCCAGATCATGCGCCGCCTGCGCGAGCACAACCTCGTGCAGCGCGTGTGGGTGCCCGGCAGCCGGCGCGACTACTACCGCGCCGAGCCCGACATCTTCGGCCAGGCGTTCGCCAACCACGCCGCCCTGCTGGGCCAGAACCTGGTCCTGGCGCGCAAGTACTCCGCCCTGATCGCCGATTCCGACGAGCCCGTCGACCCGGCGTTCGCCGTCCGCACCGAAGAGATGGTGCGGTTCTATTCCCTGATGGAGAAGCACCTGACCGCCTTCCTGGACGAGTGGAAGACGGCGCGCGAGCAGGCCGGCCCAAGCCGGTCGCCGGAGGCAATGTGATGAGGATGAAGGACAAGGTCGTCGTCGTGACGGGCGGCGCCGCGGGCCTGGGCCGCGCCGCCGTCGAGCTCTTCGCCGCCGAAGGCGCAGCCGTCTCGATCTGGGACCGCGCCGCCGAGAGCGGCGAGGCCCTGGCTGCCGAACTCGCGTCCCGCGGCGTCCGCGCCGAGTTCCGCCGGGTCAACGTCGCCGACGCCGCGTCGGTCGACGCCGCCATGACCGCGGTGGCCAACGCCTTCGGCCGCGTCGACGTGCTCATCAACAACGCCGGCATCACCCGCGACGCGACCCTCCTGAAGATGGAAGACGACCAGTTCGACCAGGTGATCGACGTGAACCTCAAGGGCGTCTTCAACTGCGGCCGGGCCGCGGCCCGCCTGATGGTGGCCCAGGGCAGAGGCGCGATCGTCAACACCAGCAGCGTCGTGGCGCTGTACGGCAACTTCGGGCAGTCGAACTACGTGGCCACCAAGGCCGGCGTCATCGGCATGACGAAGGTCTGGTCGCGCGAGCTGGGCCGCAAGGGCGTGCGCGTGAACGCCGTGGCCCCCGGCTTCATCGCCACCGAGATGGTGATGGCCATGCCCGAGAAGGTGCGCGCCATGATGGCCGAGAAGACGCCCATGCAGCGCCTGGGCGACCCGAAGGAGATCGCCGCCGCCTACGTCTTCCTGGCCTCTGACGAGGCGTCGTTCATCAACGGCGCGGTGCTGAGCGTGGACGGGGGGCTGGTCGCGTGAGCTCCTGCCGCCGCAACGCGCGCATCGTCGCCACGGGCATGCACGCCCCCGGCCGCGTCGTGCCCAACGCCTGGTTCGACGCGCACCTGGGCGAGGACGTCTCAACCTGGCTCGAGGAGAACCTGACCATCCGCGAGCGACGCTGGTGCGGTCCGGACGAGAGCACGGCCGACCTGGTGGTCGCCGCTGCCGGGCCCATCCTGGCGCGCGCGGGCCTGGCCCCGGCCGACCTCGACCTGATCGTCGTGGCGACGGACACGCCCGAATTCATCTCGCCGTCCACCGCGTCGGTGGTGCAGGACCGCCTCGGCGCCACGGGCGCCGGCACCTTCGACCTGAACACGGCCTGCGCCGGGTTCGTGACCGCGCTGGACCTGGGCGCCAAGTACATCCGCAGCGACGAGCGCTACCGCAACGTGCTGGTCGTCGGCGCCTACGCCATGAGCAGGCACCTCGACCTGGACGACAAGAAGACCGTGACCCTGTTCGCCGACGGCGCCGCGGGCGTCGTGCTGCGGGCCCACGACGGGCCCGAGGGCTGGCAGGCGGCGCGGCTGCACACCGAGGGGCAGTACAACGGCTGGATGGGCATCTACGCCGGCGGCGCGCGCACGCCCGTCACGGCCGAGGTCTTGGCCGCCGGCGACCACAAGCTGCGTTTCGTGAAGAAATTCCCCAAGGAGATCAACCCCGCGACCTGGACGCGGATGATCGGCGAGACCGTCGCCGCCGCCGGCCGCACCGTCGCGGACATCGACCGCATCTACTTCACGCAGATCAACATCAACAGCATCCGCGAGACCATGGACAACCTCGGGCTGCCCATGGCGAAGACCCACTGCGTGATGGACCGCTACGGCTACACCGGCTCGGCCTGCATCCCCATGTGCCTGGCCGAGGCCGACGCCCGGGGCGACCTGAAGCCCGGCGATTTCGTGGTGTTCATGGGCTCGGGCGGCGGGCTGGCCTTCGCCTGCGCCGCCTTCACCTGGTAGCGACGGAGGTCGCGCGTGGCCGGATCGTCGGCATCGGGACTGGTCACCGCCGGATGGGCGCTGGTCGCGGTCTACGCCGCGGTGCTGCTGGCGTTCGTCGTGCGCGGCGCGCGGCGCAACCGCTCGCTCGCCGACTACGCCCTGGGCAGCGTGTCGTTCCCGCCCGTCGCCGTCGGCCTGGCCCTGGCGGCGTCCATGACCTCGGCGGCGACCTTCATCATCAATCCGGGATTCATCGCCCTCTACGGCATCAGTGGCGTCATCTCCTACGCCGTGGCCCTGCCCCTGGCGGCCATGACCTCGCTGGTGGTGCTGACCAAGGGTTTCCGCCGCCACGGCACCAGCGTCAAGGCCCTGAGCCTGGCCCAGTG
>DAOPJF010000479.1:0-2491 GCA_035399525.1 Candidatus Krumholzibacteriia bacterium
TCCCAGGTGTGGTTCTCGCCGTCGACCGCGAAGCCCATGGGCCGCGTGCGCAGGGGATAGCCGTTCGGTCCGGCGCCCACGCCCTGGGTCATGTCGTAGGGGGTGCCCTCGTAGTGGTCGCGCATCAGGGCCATCACGTCGGCGGTGGTCAGCTTGCGGTCGGGCTTGATGAACAGGGGATAGGGCTCGGCGCCGGCCACGCCCCGGTGGAAGTCCGGGCTCAGGTCCAGCGACGGCGCGGCGCGGCGGAAGATGCTCCACACGCGGGTCGCGGTGTACCGCTTCTCCTGCGCGGTCTGCGGCAGGAAGGCGTCGCGCCAGCTGAAGGCGCCGTCGCCGGGCCGGTACCAGCCGTGGGCGGCGGCGAACGCGGCGATGCCGTCCGAGTGCAGGCAGTTCGCAGGATCGTCCAGCGGGAAGGTGCCGATGCGCCCGCCGTTGGCGAACGCGCTGATGCTGCCGTCGGGCACCTTCAGCGCCACCCAGTGGGCGCCCTGGCCGCCGGGGCCCGGGCCGACCATCTCCATGATCCAGGCCTCGTGGGGGTCGCCGATGCAGTACGACTCGCCGGTGCTGCGGTACCCGTGCTCGGCCACCAGCCGGCCCATGACCTCGACGCACTCGCGGGCCGTCGACGCACGCTGCAGGGCCAGGCGCATCAGGTCCCAGTAGTGCAACAGGCCGTCCGGGTTCACCAGCTCGGGGCGCCCGCCGGTGGTGGTCTCGGCGATGGACACCTGCTTCTCGTTCATCAGGTTCACCACCGCCCAGGTGTGGGCGGGGTAGGGGACCTGCCCCCGCACGCGGCCGCCCCAGTCGGTGATGTCCTGCAGGGCGCCGGGCTCGTGGTCGCCGCCTTCGAGCCGGGTCAGGGTCGGGTGGAACTCGCCGTCGCAGGTGTAGGTCACGTACACCGAGCCGTCGACGGTGGCGCCGGGGCTGCAGACCAGGTTGGTGCAGGCCAGGACCGGGCCGGCCACCAGCAGCAGGGCGGGCACGAGCAGGCGGGAGAACAGGCGCATCACCACGGGGCATCCTTCCGTTGCGGGGGTTGCCGGGCAGGGTAGCACGCCGGCGGGCCCCGCGTCCCGGCCGATCGCCGCGGCGTTTGCCCCGGCGCCCTTGAACCCGCCCCCGGTTGGGGCTACTCTGTAGGCCCGATTCCGTCGCGACCGCTACCCCGAGCCCCGAGGCCCCCGATGACCGTCGGCGCCATCCTGCCCGCCCTGAACGCGGCCCGCTTCCTGCCGGACGTCATCGCCGACATCCGCCGGCGCCAGCCGGGCCTCCGGGTGCTGGTGGTGGACGACGGCAGCACCGACGGCACCGCCGACACGGCCCGCCAGGCCGGGGCCGAGGTCATCGTCCACGAGGTGAACAAGGGCAAGGGCGAGGCCCTGAAGACCGGTTACCGCTGGGCCCTCGAAAGCGGCATCGACTGGGTCTTCACCATGGACAGCGACGGCCAGCACCTGCCGGCCGAGATGCAGGGCTTCCTCGACGCCGTGCTGGGCGACCGCCTGGACGTGGTGGTGGGCACCCGCATGGCCCGCACCGAGGGCATGCCCTGGATCCGGTTGATGACCAACCGCTTCACCAGCTGGGTGGTCAGCCGCCTGGCCGGCTGCCCCATCCCCGACAGCCAGAACGGCTACCGGCTGTACCGCACGCGCCTGCTGGACGGCGTGCGCCTGAAGACCAGCCGCTACGACAGCGAATCGGAGATCCTCGTGCGCCTGGCGCGCCGGGGCGCCCGCATCGGCTCGGCGCCCATCAGCACCGTCTACGGCGACGAGAAGAGCTCCATCAACCCGTTCGTGGACACGGGCCGGTTCTTCCGGCTGGTGCTCATGCTCATGACGTCCCGGGACTGACCCGGGCCGGGAAGGATGACCATGGCCGCGCTGCGCCACGTGCTGCTTTCGAACGACGACGGCATCGACGCCCCGGGGCTGCAGGCCCTCGAGGAGACGATCCGCGCGCTGCCCGGCTTCCGGGTCACGGTGGTCGCGCCCAGCGACCAGCAGAGCGCCTCGTCGCACTCGCTGACCCTGACCAGCCCGCTGCGCATCCTCGAGCGCGGCGAGGGGCGGTTCGCCGTCACGGGCACGCCCACCGACAGCGTGCTGGTGGCCCTGGAGAAGATCCTGCGCACGGACATGCCCGACGTCGTGCTGTCGGGCATCAACCACGGTCCGAACATGGGCGAGGACGTCATCTACTCGGGCACGGTGGCCGCCGCCATGGAGGGCACCATGTTCGGCGTGCCCAGCTACGCCATCTCCACCGCGGGCTGGCACCCGTCCGACTTCTCGGGCCCGGTGGCCTTCCTCAAGGAGAACCTCGAGCGCATCCTGGCCTTCCCGCTGCGCAAGGGCTCGCTGCTGAACATCAACATCCCCGACGGGCCGCCGTCGGGCATCAAGGGCATCCGCGTCACGCGCCTGGGCAGCCGGGTCTACCAGAACGTCATCACCGACCAGGTCGATCC
>DAOPJF010000480.1:0-2486 GCA_035399525.1 Candidatus Krumholzibacteriia bacterium
GGCCGAAGGTCTGGTCCGGCCTCAGGTTAGCACAGCGGCCGCGGCGGGCAAGCGCCGAAAGCGCCGCCCGTCCCGCCGGCTCAGGGCACGTACGACAGGCCGCCCTCGCGCACGAAGATCCACCCCGTGGACGCGGGCACCGTCAGGGTCGGCGTCGCCGTGGCCAGGGGCACGACCTCGACCGTGCCGGCCGCGACGTCGTACTTCAGCCAGGTGCCAGCCGCGGGGAAGGGCACGTTCCAGGCGTGGTCGGCGTGGTCGAAGTTGCAGGCGACCACGATCTCGGCCGCCGACTCGACACCCGTGGTGCCGCGCCAGTAGGTCAGCGTGTACTGGGTCTGGTCCAGGCCTCCGTCGCGCCAGTGGAAGAAGACGTTTTCCGTCGCCAGGGCGGGATGGGTGAGCCTGAGGTTGATGAGCGTGCGGTAGGCCTGCCGCAGCACGGCATCGCCGTTGGTCCAGTCGATCTTGTACTGCGAGGTGCCGGCGGGCCGGTACTCGCCCGAGCCGATCTCCTGACCGTTGTAGATCATGGGGATGCCCACGCCGGTGAAGTTCACCACCGCGCCCAGGGCCGACTTGCGCAGCCCGCCCACGGCCTGCGCGCCCGTGCTGCCCAGTTCGTCCACCGCCCACACGACGCGGTTCTCGTCGTGGCTCTCGAGGTACTTGATGTCGCTGAAGCCGTCGCCCGGCGCCGCGCCCGCGTAGTTGCTGTTGGCCGAGACGACGTTGGCCACCGCCCACATGTTGTTGTACGCCGGGCCGAAGGCGCCGACGGTGGGCACCAGCTCGCCGCGCCAGGCGAAGCCGCGCTCGGACAGCACGGTGATCATCACCTGGTTGAAGTTGTTGCCGCCGCCGCCCCAGGGGTCGGTGTGGCAGCCGCCCCACTGGGCGCCGTAGCCGTAGGTGACGGCGTTGGCGGGCGTGTTGTAGTCCTCGGCGATCAGCAGCAGGTCGGGGAAGCGCGCCTCGAGCTGCTGCCTCAGCCACAGCCAGGTGCCGTAGGGCTCGCCGCCGATGTAGTCGAAGCGGAAGCCGTCCACCTTGTAGGCCGTCACCCAGTGGCTGACCGCCTCGAGGATGTGCTCGCGCAGGGCCGTGTTGGTCCAGTTCAGCTCGACCAGGCCCCAGGGGTTCGCCTCGGTGGTGGTGAAGTCGTTGCGGCCGGTGAAGTCGTCCAGCTGCCGCAGCGGCGCGCTGCCGGCCATGTGGTTGAGCACCACGTCCAGGATGACGGCCATGCCCCGCGCATGGGCGTTGTCCACCAGCAGGGCGAAGGTGCTGGGCCAGCCGAAGGCCGGATTGGGCGCGGCCTGCAGCACCGGGTCGTAGCCCCAGCCGTCGTAGGAGGGCGCGCTGACGGGCATCAGCTCGATGGCGTTGACGCCCAGGTTCTGGAGGTTCGCGTTGGAGGTCAGCCCGCCGATGGTGCCGGCGAAGGTCTCGGTCGCGCTGAAGTCGTTGATGTTGATCTCGTAGATGACCAGCCGCGAGCGGTCCACCGGCTCGGGCAGGTCGCGGGGCGTGGTGTAGCTGCGGCCGCGCACGCCGTTCCAGTAGGCGGGGCTGCCGCTGCTGCCGTCGTTGGCGACCTCCACCGCCGACGGGTCGGTCAGCCAGGCCATCTGCCCGCCGGCGCGGATGACGAACTTGTAGTAGAGGAGCCCGTCGGGCACCTCCTTGATCAGCCGCCAGGTGTGGCCGTCCGGCTGCAGGGTGAAGGCCCAGGCCGGGTCCTGGGTGGCCCAGCCGTTGGCCGAGCCGGCCAGGTGCACCGAGTCCAGGGCGTAGGCCTTCAGGATGAAGGTGTCGGTGCGGACCTTGGCGAAGCCGTCGCCGCCCTGGTCGGTGTCCCGGTCGGCGCCCAGCGGGGCTTCGGGGCCCGAGCAGGCTGCCAGGCCGACCAGGACCACGATGGCGAGGGCGGCGGGCAGCAGGCCGCGGCGCGGGCGGCGGGGGCCGCGGCAGGCGGACGGGGTCATCGGCATCTCCAGGACGGACGGCAGAGGTGGGGCCCCCGGTTCGGGTGGCCATGACGAACCGACAAATGATAGCACAAAGCGCGACTCCTGGACACCCCGGGCCGGAAGGGTCCGGGCCGACTTGACGCGGCCGCCCGGTCTGCTACTCTGAGTGTTTCCAGCACGCTGCGGGCGGCCCGCATCCCGGCCCGCGTCTTCCGCCAAGGAGTCCTTGCCCATGTCCTCGCCGCGCCTGTCCCTGCTCGCCACCCTGGTCCTGCTGCTCGCGGCCGGTGCCGCGCTGGCCATCCCCGTCACCTTCCAGCACGCGGCGCCCGGCGCCAAGTCGGTGTTCCTGGCCGGCGAGTTCAACAGCTGGAGCGACTCCGCCAGCCCCATGGCGGGCCAGGACGGCGCCTGGAGCCTGACCCTGGACCTGGCCCCGGGCGACTACCAGTACAAGTTCGTGGTCGACGGCCAGTGGACCCAGGACAAGACCAACCCCGAGGCGGCCGAAGA
>DAOPJF010000481.1:0-2483 GCA_035399525.1 Candidatus Krumholzibacteriia bacterium
CATGCCGAAGTTGCGGTGGATGTTGCTCTTGGTGTCGCGGCCCTTCTGGTGGCCGATGACCATCACCTTGCGGTCGCCCAGGCTGGCCATGCCGCCGACGATGGCCTCGTCGTCGCGGAACATGCGGTCGCCGTGCAGCTCGACGTAGTCGGTGAAGATGTGGTCGATGTAGTCGTTGGTCGTCGGCCGGCGGAAATGCCGAGCCAGCTGCACGCGCTGCCACGGCTCGAGCTTGGCGAAGATCTCGGTGCCCAGCTTGCGCGCCTTGGCCCGCAGCTTCTCCACCTCGTCCGAGACGTCCATGCCGCGCACGGCGGCCGAGTCCTGCAGGGTCTGGATGCGCTCCTCCAGCTCCACCAGGGGCATCTCGAAATCGAGCCAGAGGCCCTTCTTCTTCCAGTCCATCCGTCGCCTTCCGGGGGCGCGGTCGGCGCCGAGGGGGCGCGCCGGCGCCGAGCAGCGGCGCGCCGACAGGGCGCACCGCATGAGAGGTCATCATAAAGGGCCGGTCGTTCTTCCGTCATCGAAAAAACGACCGGCGCATCGGGGAGGATTTAGGCATCCCGGCCCCCCCGTGTCAAGGGCGGCCGAGGTCCGGTTTCCCGGCCTAGCCGCGCCCGAAGCGGGCCTTGCGCTCGGGCGGGGCCGGCAGTTCGGCCCGCAGGCGCAGCCCCTTGGCCCCGGGCACGCGGCGCAGGGCGCGCAGGCTGTCCAGGGTCAGGGCCAGGCGGCGGCCGCCGGACTTGATGAGCCAGCTGCGGCCGTCGCGCTCGACCTGCACCACCAGGGGCACGGGCTGGGCCAGGGCCGCGGCGGGCGCGCGGTCGGGGTCGCCGGCCGGCGGGCCGAACGACGATCCGGCCGCCGGCTCGTCCCAGCCGCGCGCGTCGTCGCCGTCGGCGGCGTCGCCGGTGTCGGGGCTGCCGCCGCGCCCGCCGGTGTCGGCCGAGCAGCCCGGGGCCACGGGGGCGGGTGCGGGCTCGTCGGCCGCGGGCTGGTCGACCACCTCGGCCGTGCCCAGGGGCCGCAGCGGGCAGGGCTGGCCGAAGCGCTGGAACAGCCCGCCCAGGGCCTCGACCCCGGCCTGGCCGGCGGCCTCGAGGTCCATGGGCAGGTAGATGTCCTTCACCCACGAGCCCAGCACCTCGTCGATGCGGATGATGCGGTCGGCCACCACCTCGCGCGAGCCGTCGCTGCGCACCTGCACGCGGCCGCCCACCACCAGGATCGAGTCGCTCTCCACCAGCGCCTTGACCTGCTCGTACAGGCTGGCGTAGACCGTCAGGGGCACCACGCCGCTCTTGTCCTCGAAGTGGGCGCGGGCGTAGACGCGCTTGTGGCGGTCGCGGTGCTTGGTGTGGCTGGTGATGACGCCCACCAGGTCGACCCACGTGCCCTCGCCCCGCTGGTGGGCGCCGGCGGCCGTGCCCACGGGCAGGTCGTCGATGAGCTCGCGGTACTCGTGGAACGGGTGCCCCGACAGGAAGAAGCCCACGGCCTGGCGCTCGTTCGACAGCTCGACCAGCGGGTCGAAGGGCTCGCACTCGGCCAGGGTCGGCCGCAGCGTGGGCGCCGCGGCGGGCCCGCCGAACAGCGAGGCCTGGCCGCCGGCCCGGTCGCGGGCCGCGCGCTGCCCGAAGGCCAGGGCGCGGTCCAGGCCCGCCAGCTGCTGGCGGCGGTGGCCCGGCAGGCGGTCCATGGCGCCGGCGTGGATCAGGCCCTCGAGCACCTTGCGGTTCACCTTCTGCAGGTCCACGTGCTCGCACAGGTCGAACAGGTCGCCGAAGTCGCGGCCCAGCTTCCGCCACTCCTCGCGGATGACGTCGATGGCCGCCGAGCCCACGCCCTTGACCGCCCCCATGCCGAAGACGATCTGCCCGTCGACGACGCCGAACTCGCTGTAGGGCCGGTTGATGTCGGGCGGGCGGATGCCGATGCCCAGCGCCTTGACCTCGTCGATGAGCTGGGTGATGCGCTCGGCCTTGCGCATCTCGGTGGTCATGGTGGCGGCCATGAACTCGGCCGGGTGGTGCGCCTTCAGCCACGCGGTCTGGATGGACAGCAGCGCGTAGGCCGCCGAGTGGCTCTTGTTGAAGCCGTACTGGGCGAAGAACTCCATCTCCTCGTAGATCTCGCGCGCGGCGCGCACGTCGAAGCCGCCCTGCTCGGCCCCGGCCAGGAACTGGACCTTCATCTCGGCCATGATGTCCATCTTCTTCTTGCCCATGGCCTTGCGCAGCGTGTCGGCCTGGCCCATGGTGAAGCCGCCCATGGCCGAGGCGATCTGCATCACCTGCTCCTGGTACAGGATCACCCCGTAGGTGTCCTTCAGGATGGGCTCGAGCACCGGATCCTTGTACTCGACCTTCATGCGCCCGTGCTTGCGCTCGACGTAGACCTTGTCCATGTCCGCGCCCAGGGGGCCGGGGCGGTACAGCGCGCAGATGGCGGTGATGTCGTCCCAGCAGGTGGGCGCCATCTTG
>DAOPJF010000482.1:0-2479 GCA_035399525.1 Candidatus Krumholzibacteriia bacterium
TGGTTCCAGGTCATGTACTGGGCCCACTGCGCTCTGGTGCTGGCGTTCCTGAACTTCCTCCCGTTGGGCAAGCACTTCCACGTCATCACCGCCCTGCCGGCGGTGTACCTGCGCCGGCTGACCCCGTCCGCCGCCCTCGAGAAGATGGAGTTCGAGGGCCGCGAGACCTTCGGCGTCGGCCGCCTCGAGGACTTCGGCGTGCGCCGCTTCCTGGACATGTTCACCTGCACCGAGTGCGGCCGCTGCAACGACATGTGTCCGGCCGACGTCACGGGCAAGCCGCTGCACCCGCGCAGCATCATCGTCAACGAGCGCGACCAGGCCTACGCCCTGGCCGGCCACCTCGAGCAGGTGGGCAAGCTGAAGGCCCAGGGCCGCGAGGCCGAGGCCAAGGCGCTGATCGAGGCGCGCGAGCGCCCCGCGCTGATCGGCGAGGTGAACGACCCCGAGGCCCTGTGGGCCTGCACCACCTGCGGCTGGTGCGTCAGCGCGTGCCCGGTGATGATCGACCACATCCCCAACATCATCGACCAGCGCCGCTACCTGACCATGATGGAGGCCAAGGTGCCCGCGGCGCTGCAGACCGCGCTGCGCGGGCTGGAGAACAACAGCAATCCCTGGAACGCCTCGGCGGCCGCCCGCGAGGACTGGATCGGCGACCTCGCGGTGCCGCGCCTGCGCGACAAGGGGCACGCCGAGTACCTGCTGTTCGTGGGCTGCGCCGGCAGCTTCGACCCGCGCAACAGCGAGGTGCTGCGCGCCTTCTGCACCCTGATGAACAAGGCCGGGGTAGACTACGCCGTGCTGGGCACCGAGGAGGCCTGCTGCGGCGACCCGGCCCGGCGCGTGGGCCACGAGTACCTGTTCCAGATGCAGGCGCCCCAGAACATCGGCACGTTCCAGAAGTACGACGTGAAGAAGGTCGTCACCGCCTGCCCGCACTGCTTCAACGCCATCGCCAACGAGTATCCCGAGCTCGGCCTGGAGGGCGTCGAGGTCATCCACCACAGCCAGCTGCTGTCCGACCTGGTGGCCGCCGGACGCCTGAAGGTGAAGGCGGGCGAGAGCGTGCACGTCACCTACCACGACAGCTGCTACCTGGGCCGGCACAACGGCGTCTACGAGGCGCCCCGCGAGGTGCTGGCGGCCCTGCCGGGCGTGGCCCGCACCGAGATGCCGCGCAACCGGCGCGAGGGCTTCTGCTGCGGCGCCGGCGGCGGCCGCATGTTCATGGAGGAGGACCACGGCACGCGCATCAACCACAATCGCATCGAGGAGGCCGCGGCCACCGGCGCGGCCGAGGTGTGCACGGCCTGCCCCTTCTGCCTGACCATGATGGGCGACGCCATCAAGGAGACCGACCGCCAGGAGACCCTGCGGGCCCGCGACATCGCCGAGGTGCTGCTCGAGCGGGTCGAGTAGGGGCGGACGGGATGCCGATCGCGGGGCGCGGCCGGGCCTGGCCGCGCCCCGCTTGTCAAAGCGGACGCATTCTGTTACTAATCAGGCCCTCGACCGGGACGGCCGCGCTGGCCGCCCCGAGACCGACGGACCGCCCGAGGCCCGGGAAAGGAACACCATGAGCGCCGACACGCCTGTCAGGTCCACGGCCCAGCTGGACCACCTCTGGAAGCGGGGCAAGGACTTCCTCGGCACCGAGCTGCCGATCATGTGCGGGGCCATGACCTGGATCAGCGACCCTCAGCTGGTGTCGCGCATGAGCAACCTCGGCGCGTTCGGCGTGCTGGCGGCGGGCAACATGCCGCCGGAGATGTTCGCCGACTACGTGCGCCAGACCCGCGAGCTGACGAAGCGGCCCTTCGCCGGGAACGTGATCACCATCGCGCCGAACTACCTGCCGCACCTGGACATCCTGTGCGAGCAGAAGGTCGGGCACATCGTCTTCGCCGGCTCGATCCCCCGCCAGACCGAGGTGCAGAAGGCCAAGGACTCGGGCGCGAAGGTGCTGTGCTTCGCCTCGACCGAGTCCATCGCCAAGCGCATGATCGACTACGGCGCCGACGCGCTCATCCTCGAGGGCAGCGAGGCCGGCGGCCACATCGGCCACGTCTCGACGGTGGTGCTGCTGCAGGAGATCCTGTTCGCGTTCCCCGAGGTGCCCATCTTCGTCGCCGGCGGCATCGGCACCGGCAAGATGATCGCGCACCTCGTGCTGATGGGCGCCGCGGGCGCCCAGATGGGCACGCGTTTCGTCATGGCCGAGGAGTGCAACGCCCACCCGGCGTTCAAGGAAGTGTTCATCAAGGCCCGCGCGCGCGAGGCCATCTCCACGCCCCAGTACAGCGCCAAGCTGCCCGTGGTGTCGGTGCGTGCCCTGAACAACCACGCCATGAGCCACTTCGGCGAGCTGCAGCTCGACCTGCTGCAGCAGCTGAAGGACGGCACCATCGGCCGCCAGGAGGCGCAGTTCAAGGTCGAGGAGTACTGGGTGGGCTCGCTGCGCAAGGCGGCGGTCGAC
>DAOPJF010000483.1:0-2471 GCA_035399525.1 Candidatus Krumholzibacteriia bacterium
CCTGCGTGCCGCAGCAGCGCGCGCCGCCGGCGCAGCACCAGCACGCCCTGCCGGCCCACGAACCAGGCCACGAACGCCAGGCCGGGCCACCCCCAGATGGCCAGCACCATCACGGCGTCGTTGTGCAGGTGGCCGTGGTACACCTGCATCGCGTTGGGATAGTACTGCGGGCCCAGCACGCGCAGGTCGCGGTCGCCGAAGCCGGTCAGGGGCCGGTCGGCGGCCATGCGCAGGCCGCCTTCCCACATGGCCAGGCGGATGGTGGTGTTGCGCCCGCCCGTGACCTCGGCCAGGGTCATGCGGCCGAGCACGCCCGGCAGCAGGTCGCGGGGCGTCAGCAGCAGCGCCAGGGCCAGCAGCAGGCCCAGGCCGGCTGCGCCCAGCGCCAGGCGACGGCGCACGTTGGCCAGGATGACGAGCACGCCCACGCCGAAGCCGAGCCAGGTGCTGCGGGTCATGGTCATCAGCAGGCCCAGCAGGCAGAGCAGGCCCGCGGCGCCCGCCAGCGCGCGCGCGCGGCGCGCCAGGCCGCGCTGCAGGAACGCGCCCAGGGCCACCAGGCTGGTGATCATCATCAGCGAGCCGCTGGTCATGGGGTTGGCCGTCAACTGCATGCGCCGGGACACCAGGCTGCCGTCGGCCAGCAGGGCCTGGACCAGCGCCGCCGCCGCCACGCCCGCCGCGCCGGCCAGGAGCGCACCCATCAGCCAGGCGCGCCGCCGCTCGTCCACGGCCACGGCCCCGGCGACCCAGACGGCGGCGAACAGGAAGAAGCGCTTGGCGTTGATCAGCGACTGGTGGACGTCGGTGGACAGCGGGATCATCAGCAGCGCCCACGCCAGGACCAGCAGCGCCGGGACCTCGAGGCCCAGCCGCGGCGGCCTGCCCCCGCCCCCCACCAGGCGCACCAGCAGCAGCCCCAGGCCCAGGCCCAGGCTGATCTGCGTGATGGCGATGGAGGCGCTGGACGCCGCGAGCATGAGCACGGCGGCGGCCGCAAGGGCCAGGTCCAGGCGCGGGAGGCGGGCAGGGGACAAGCTCGAGGTCGCTTTCGCCGGGGGGAATCTCGCCCAGGAATCGTCCGCAAAAGTAGCGGCGCCCCCGCAGGGGCGCCAAGGGATTTTGCCGGCGGGATCAGGGCGCGTCGTCAGTCGGCGTACTTGACGCCGCATCCGTAGGGCGCCGTCTCGGCCGTGGCCACGGGCTTGCCGGCCAGCAGGGCGTCCAGGGCCGCGGTCACGTAGTTGACCTCGCCGCGCTTGCCGGGATCCTTCGTGTCGTCGATGGCGCCCACGTAGGCCACCTTGCCGTCGGGCGTGACGATGAACATGTGCGGCGTGGTCTTGGCGCCGTAGGCCTTGCCCACCGTGCCGGTCGGATCGAGCAGCACCGGGAAGGGCATGGCGTACTCGGTGACGGCCTCGACGTTGCGCGCGAGGGCCGCGCCCTGCTTGCCCGCGGCGCCCGAGTTGATGGCCAGCCAGGCGACGTTGCGGTCGGCGTAGGGCGCGAAGGTCTCGTTCATCACCGGGAAGGTCTTGTGGTTCTTGACGATGAAGGGACAGTCGGGATTGAACCACTCGAGCACCACGGTCTTGCCTTCCTTGAGCAGGGCCGAGAGCGTGTGCGGATGGCCGGCGGTGTCGTTCAGCGTGAAGTCGGGCGCGGCGTCGCCGGGGACGACCCCGGCCAGGGCGGTGCCGGCCAGCAGCAGCGAGGCCAGCAGGGCGATCATCTTCATGGCATCAACCTCCGTGGTTGTTCGGGTCGAGACAATCGAACGGTCCGGTGAGCACCGCACCGTCCTTTCCTTCGATCTGCAACAGGCCCGCGCAGCGCGGCGGCGCCGAGCTTGGCGAAGGCCGCAGGCGAAGCACCAGCGTGTCGCCCTCGGCCTCGCCGTCGACCCCGAGGTCGACGAAGGGGCCGCTGCCGGGCGACGGGAAAAAGCGCAGGGCGCGGGCGCCGGGCGCGGTGATGATGATGCGGCCGCTCGCCTGGGTCACCGTGGCGGCGCCGGCCGGCAGCGCCGTCGGCCAGGCGAGCTGCGGCAGGTCGACCGGGCGCGGCAGGGGCGCCTGGCCCCCCGGGACGGTGACCGTGACCTGGGCCTGGCCCGGCACGCACTCGCTGCGGCAGGCCAGCCAGGCCACCTTGGCCTGAAGCGTGGTGTCGGCATCGGGGCGCCGGCCGCCGGGCGCGGTGAGCGCCTGCTCGAGCACCAGCGCGCCCTCGTAGACGTGGTCGAGGATGTCGCCGGGCATCACGTGCCGCGCGGGCACGGGCCAGCGCAGCGGGCCGGCCGTCCAGCCCTCGGGCAGCTGCCAGGTGATCGACGGCGGATAGCCCGAGTCGTTCAGCAGGTCGGCGTACAGGTGCCAGCCGTCGGCCAGGCCGAAGATCCAGGCCACGGCGAGGCTGCCGTCGGCCGCGGTGAAGACCTCGCCGCGCACCGTGACGTTGGCGGCAGG
>DAOPJF010000484.1:0-2460 GCA_035399525.1 Candidatus Krumholzibacteriia bacterium
GCTGGCGGATGTCGACCCGGCCACGGGGCTATCGACCGCCCAGGCCCTCGGGAGGCTGCTGGACGGCCAGGACGGCTGGCGCAGCCTGCTGCAGGCGGGTCGGCCCGAGCCGACGCAACTGGCGGTGGCCGCCCAGCTGGCGGCGACGGCCGGACGCTGGCGCGAGGCCGCCGACCTGTTCCGGTCCGCGGCGGGACCGGCGCCCGCCGCCGGCGAAGCGTCCCCGCTGCAGCGGCAGCTGTGGGACGAGACCATCCTGTGGCTGTGCGCCGCCGGCCGCTGCGACGAGGCCTTGGCGGGGGCCGCCGACTGGCAGCCCGCCGCGGGCCGCGACGGACCCGGTGCGCTGGTCCGCCGCCTGGCGCCGGCGCCCTGAACGGGGCCGGCCTCACCCTGACGAAAGGACTCCGCCGATGCTGCACCGGATCATCCCGCGCGCCCTGGGCGCCGGCAGCCTGGGCCTGACCCTGCTGGTGGCCGCCGGCCTGGCCGTGGTCATCGCCGCGCTGTCCATGTGAGGCGGCCCGGCGCCCTGCTGCCGCCGACGGGGCGGGGGCGGACCGTGCTGGCGGCCTGCGCCGTCGCGTTCCTCGCCGAGCGCCTGCTCGAAGCCGCCGGCCGCGCGCCGGGCTGGGCCTCGTCCTACCTCGACGATCTCGCCTGCCTGCCCCTGGTGTTGACGGCCGTGGCGGCGGTGCATCGCGCGGGGGGACGCCCCGCCCACTGGTGCCTGCCCCGTCTGCACGGGCTCGCGGTGGTGGCGCTCTACGTCGTCGTGTTCGAGCTCTGGCTGCCGCGACGCGGCCTCGGCACCGCCGACCTGCGCGATGCCGCGGCCTACCTCGCCGGCTGGGCGCTGTACCACGGCCTGGTCGACCCGCGGCGCCCGCGCTGACCTTCGCCGCACCCCTTGCGGATGCGGGGTTTCGTCCGGATGTTGGGCGCGCATCACGATCGAGACATCCGTCCACCCGCCGCAGGAAAGGACCAACGCCGATGGACACGTTCGAGGCGATCCGTTCGCGCCGCTCCGTCAAGAAGTTCGATCCGAACCACGCCATGACCGAGGCCGAGATCCGGCAGCTCTTCGAGCTGGCGGTGCTCAGCCCGACCTCCTACAACATCCAGAACTGGCGCTTCGTCGCCGTCACCGATCCCGCGGTCAAGGCGGCCGCGCGCGAGGCGGGCTGGAACCAGGCCCAGTTCACCGACAGCTCGCTGCTGGTGTTCGTGTGCGGCGACCGCGGCGCCTACGCCAAGGACCCGGCGCGCTACTGGGCCAACGCGGGCGAGGCCACCGCGAAGATGATCGTGCCGATGATCATGGGCTCTTACGACGGCAAGCCCGAGCGGCAACGGGACGAGAACCTGCGGTCGGGCGGCATGGCGGCCCAGACCATCATGCTGGCCGCGCGCGCCATGGGCTACGACACCTGCCCCATGGTCGGCTTCGACTTCGCCAAGGTCGCGACGATCATCAACCTGCCGGCGGACCACGACATCGTCATGGGCATCGCCGTGGGCAAGGCGCTCGAGCCGGCGCGGCCGCGCGGCGGCCAGATCGCGCTGGACGAGGTGGTCATCCGCGACCGCTTCGTCTAGGCCGCGCGCGTCCCGCATGCCGGCCCGGGTCCGCTGGACAGGCGACCCGGGCCGGGTTACCTTCCGCCCATGAAGATCGCGTTCATCGGCACCCACGGCGTGGGCAAGACCACCCTCTGCTTCGACCTCGCGGCGTCGCTCAAGCGCCTGGACCTGAGCGTCGACCTCGTCAAGGAGGTCGCGCGGGGCTGTCCGCTGCCCATCAACCGCGAGACCACCGACGCGGCGCAGAACTGGATCCTGCACACGCAGGTGGCGCGCGAGATCGAGCTGGGGGCGGCCTACGAGGTGATCGTCTGCGACCGGGCGGTCGTCGACAACTACGCCTACATGGTGCACGCGGCCGGCCGCCGCCCCGAGATCGAGCCGTTCATCCGCCACTGGATGGGCACCTACGACCTGCTGGTGAAGGTCCCGGTCATCGCCCCGCCCGCCTTCGACGGCACCCGGGACACCTCGGTCGAGTTCCAGCTGGACATCGACCGCACCATCGACAACCTGCTGGACGAGTTCGACTTGCCCCGACTCGACCTGCCGGCTGCCGACCGCGGGGGCTGGATGGCCCTCGTCTTGCAGGCCCTGAAGCTGCCGGAGCGGCCGCCCCAGCTCGATCTTTTCGGGCAAGCTTGATTTTCTAAGGGATTCTCTTAGATTCAAGAGGGATTCAAGAGAAGAGGACTCCGGAACAAAGTCGGCCCCGGCGGCGTAGAAGCGTGCAAGTTGCCGCTCCGCCCGGGCGGAACGCGAAACCGCGAAGACCGACGAGCCCGAATCGACCGCCCACCCGGAGCGGGCCCGCCCTGGAGACGGAAACACCGTGATGACCACCACCCGCCTGCGCGTGATGACGTTCAACCT
>DAOPJF010000485.1:0-2458 GCA_035399525.1 Candidatus Krumholzibacteriia bacterium
GAGCTGGCCGCGCGCGGCGTGCGCACGGTCGACCTGGGCGCCGGCGCGGGCCTGGCCGACGATCCCGACGACGGCCTGACCGCCTTCAAGGCCGGCTGGGCCACGCGCACCGCGCCGGCCTGGCTGTGCGGGGTCGTGCTCGATCCCTACGCCTACACCGCGCTCAGCGCCGGACGCACCGGCGCCTACTTCCCGCTGTACCGCGATCCCGCACCCGCGCGGGTCCCCGAACCGGAGGCTGAGCATGCCGACGCTCGTTGAGACCGTCGTTTGTCCGAACGAAGGCCCGTCCATCGCCGCGACGCCGCCCGCGGCCGTCCCCGCGCCCCAGGGCGCGGTGACGACGCGCCGGCTGGCCATCCAGGGCGGCGAGCCGGCGTTCCCGCGGCCCATCCACGTGGGCGCGCCCAACATCGGCGACAAGGAGCGGCTGCTGCGGCGCATCGAGGCCGCGCTGGACGGACGGCGGCTGTCGAACAACGGGCCCTTCGTGCGGCTGTTCGAGAAGCGCATCGAGGACCTGACGGGCGTCGCCCACTGCGTGGCCATGTGCAACGGCACCGTCGCGCTGGAGATCGGCGCGCGCGCGCTGGGCCTGACCGGCGAGGTCATCGTGCCCGCGTTCACCTTCGTGGCCACGGCGCACGCCCTGGCCTGGCAGGGCATCACGCCCGTGTTCGGCGACATCGACCCCCAGACCCATTGCCTCGATCCCGAGCGCATCGCCGAACTGGTGACGCCGCGCACCACCGGCATCCTGGCCGTGCACCTGTGGGGCCGGCCGGCGCCGGCCGACCGGCTGCAGGAGGTGGCCCGCGAGCACGGCCTGAAGCTGATGTTCGACGCGGCCCACGCCTTCGGCTGCAGCCGCGGCGGGCGCATGGTGGGCAACTTCGGCGACCTGGAGGTCTTCAGCTTCCACGCCACCAAGTTCCTGAACACCGCCGAGGGCGGCGCCGTCGTGACCAACGACCCGCAGCTGGCCGAGCGCGTGCGCCTGATGCACAACTTCGGCTTCACCGGCCTGGACCGCGTCGAGGCCCTGGGCGTCAACGGCAAGATGAACGAGCTGTCGGCGGCCGTCGGCCTGACCTCGCTCGAGCACATGGACGAGTGGATCACCGTCAACCGCGTGAACCGCGCCCTGTGGGCCGAGGCCCTGGCGCCGCTGCCGGGCGTGACCCTGCGGCACTGGGGCGAGGGCGACCGGCGCAACGACCAGTACGTGGTGTGCGAGGTCGACCAGGAGCGCGCCGGCATCTCGCGCGACGGCCTGGTCGAGGCCCTGCGGGCCGAGAACGTGCTGGCGCGGCGCTACTTCCACCCCGGCTGCCACCGCATGGAGCCCTACCGCTCGCAGCCGCCGGCCGGCGGCTGGAACCTGCCGCACACCGAGCGCGCCGCGGCGCGGGTGATGGTGCTGCCCACGGGCACGGCCGTCACCGCCGGGGACATCGCGCGCATCGGCGAGCTGATGGCCGAGATCATGACCCGCGGCGACGAGGTCAGCAGCCTCGCCGCCCGCCGCCTGGCCCGGGAGGAGAACCGTTGAACGTCGGCACCGCACCGCTGCGCATCCATCTCGGAGAACCCGACGCCCTGCCGCGGGTGACCCTGCTGTCGCCCTGCGGCGCCTCGTCGCGCAGCCGGCACCACGACGATGCGCCGGTGCGCGGATCGTGCCTGGAGGCGCTCGTGCTCGAGGGGCCGCGCCTGCAGCACGTCGAGGAGTCGGCGCGACGCTCGGTGCTGCGGCGTGCGCGGCGGCTGCTGCGCCCGGGCGGCACGCTGACCGTGCCCGTGGGCCCGGAGCACGACCAGTACCCCCGCGAGGCGCTGCAGGATGCCGCCTGGTCGTGCGGATTCGACGCCTACATCCGCTACGTGGCCGGCAGCGCCGTGCTGACCCGCCCGCGGCGCGAGGCGCCGGCGCAGCCGCTGGTGAGCGTGCTGATCCCGGCCTACAAGCCCGCGTTCCTGGCCCAGGCGCTGGCCAGCGCCATGGCGCAGACCTGGCCGCGGCTGGAGATCGTGGTGGGCGACGACAGCCCCGACGGGACGATCGCGCAGCTGGTGGCCGCCGCGCGGCCGAGCCTGCGGCCGGGCCACGAGCTCAGGTCCATCCGCAACGAGGGCACCATCGGCGGCCGCGCCAACTACCTGAACCTGTTCGCCGAGGCCCGCGGCGCCTACGTGAAGTACCTGAACGACGACGACCTGCTGGCGCCCGACTGCGTGGCGGTGATGGCCGACGTGCTCATGCGGCACCCGGACGTGACGCTGGTCACCAGCTACCGCCAGCTCATCGACGACGCCGGCGCGCCGTTGCCCGACCGCGACTTCAACCGGCCCCTGGCCGACCACGACACGGTCATCGACGGGCGGACGCTGGCCACGAAGATCCTGTCCGAGCGCACGAACCTGGTGGGCGAGCCGACGACGGTCATGTTCCGCAAGG
>DAOPJF010000486.1:0-2452 GCA_035399525.1 Candidatus Krumholzibacteriia bacterium
CCTGTGACCTTTGGGTTATGAGCCCAACGAGCTACCAGACTGCTCCACCCCGCATCCAGGTCTTGTCGCACCGCTCTCGCGGCGGACCCGGAATATAGGATCCGCCCCCGGCCGCGTCAAGGAAGCCGTCCGGGTTTTCCCTCGGACGGGGCGTCCGGTCGGCGGACCACCAGCACCTCCTCGTCGGGGCGCCGCATGCCGTACTCCTCGCGGGCGAGGGTCTCCAGGGCGCCGGGATCGGTCGTCAGCCCGTGCAGGCGGGCCGCCTGGGCGGCGTTGGCCTCTTCCAGCTCCTGCACCTCGCCCTCCAGGCGCGCCGTCTGGGTGCGCAGGTGCCACCAGGCCACCAGGCCGTTCTCGCCCAGCTGCACCAGCAGCGCGAACACCAGGGTGGCGCCCAGCACGATCCAGAACAGCGAGCGGCGGGCCAGGGCGCCGCGCTGGGGGCCCGGGCGCAGGAAGGGGGAGGGGTCGACGCGGGTGCTCACGTTCCGTCGTGCTCCGATCCGGGGAATCCTTTCCCCGCGGGGGTGCGGGGCGGGCCCGCGGCGGGCCCGCCCCCGAGGCCGGTCAGCGCAGATTGTAGAAGCAGTCCAGGCCCGGGTAAAGGGCCAGCTCGTCCAGCTCCTCCTCGATGCGCAGCAGCTCGTTGTACTTGGCGATGCGGTCGCTGCGGCACAGCGAACCGGTCTTGATCTGGCCGGCGTTTGTCGCGACGGCCAGGCTGGCGATGGTCGAGTCCTCGGTCTCGCCGCTGCGGTGGCTGACCACGTTGGTGTAGCGCGCGCGCTTGGCGATCTCGATGGTCTCGAGGGTCTCGCTCAGCGAGCCGATCTGGTTCAGCTTGATCAGGATGCTGTTGGCGCAGCCTTCGCTGATGGCCCGGCGCAGGCGCTGCGGGTTGGTCACCAGCAGGTCGTCGCCGACGATCTGCGTGCGGCCGCCCAGCACCTCGAACATCTTGCCCCAGCCCGCCCAGTCGTTCTCGTCCAGGCCGTCCTCGATGGACATGATGGGGTAGTTGTCCACCAGGTCCTTGTACCAGGCCACGAGGCGCTCGGCCTCCCAGGGCTCGTTGCCCTCGGCAGCCAGGCGGTACGCGCCGTCCTTGTACATGCCGCTCGAGGCGACGTCCAGCGCCAGCACGATGTCCTCGCCCGGGCGGAAGCCGGCCTTCTCGATGGCCATGGTCAGCAGGTCCAGCGCCTCGCGGTTGCTGCCCAGGTTGGGCGCGAAGCCGCCCTCGTCGCCCACCGACGTCGCCAGGCCCTTGCCGGCGAGGATCTTCTTGAGCGTGTGGAACGTCTCGGCGCCGTAGCGCAGGGCCTCGCGGAAGGTGGGCGCGCCCACCGGCATGATCATGAACTCCTGGATGTCGACGTTGTTGTCGGCATGCGCGCCGCCGTTCAGCACGTTCATCATGGGCACCGGCAGGGTGCGGGCCTGCACGCCGCCGATGTACTGGTACAGGGGCAGGCCCACGCTCGCGGCCGCGGCCTTGGCCACGGCCAGCGACACGCCCAGGATGGCGTTCGCGCCGAGCTTGCTCTTGTTGGGCGTGCCGTCGCGCTCGATCATGATGCGGTCGATCAGCCCCTGGTCGGTGGCGTCGATCCCCGTGAGCTCCTCCTCGAGGTCGCGCACGTTGTCGACGGCCGTCAGCACGCCCTTGCCCAGGTAGCGGTCCTTGTCCCCGTCGCGCAGCTCGATGGCCTCGTGCTCGCCGGTCGAGGCGCCGCTGGGCACGGCGGCGCGGCCGACGGTGCCGTCCTCGAGGAACACGTCCACCTCGACGGTGGGATTGCCGCGGGAGTCGAGGATCTCGCGGGCCTGGATCATCTCGATGAAGCTCATGGTCATCACTCCGGGGAAAGGACTGGGGAGACCGCGGACGGTCGTTCGCACAGGCGTACGCCGGGAGTCTAGGTCCCGCTCCATGGGGTGTCAACCGGACGCGCGGGCGACTTCGGTTGACCGTGCGGCGCGGCGGCGTCTATCTTCCCCCGGATCGGCCGCCGACCCGCAACCGGGGTGACAGATGTTCGACCGCCAGCAGGACCTCAGGACCATCCGCCGCTGCAAGCGCGGCGAGGAGCCGGCGTTCCAGGAGATCCTGGACCGCTACCGCGGGCCCATCTACAACCTCTGCTACCGCATGGCGCGCAACCCCGAGGACGCCCGGGACCTGGCCCAGGAGGTCTTCATCAAGGTGTTCTCCCTGCTCGACCGGTTCGACGAGGACTACGCCTTCAGCAGCTGGCTCTTCCGGATCGCCACCAACCACTGCATCGACCACCTGCGCCGCAACCGCCTGCGCTTCCTGCCCCTGGAAGGCACGGCCGGGCCCGACGGCGAGGAGTACGAGATCCAGGTCCCGGACGAGGGGCCCGGTCCCGACACGGTGCTGCAGCGCAAGGAGGCCCTCGAGCGGCTGCAGGAAGTCATCGCCGAG
>DAOPJF010000487.1:0-2444 GCA_035399525.1 Candidatus Krumholzibacteriia bacterium
CAGGCACACCACCAGCAGCATGATCTCGTCGACGGCCAGCACCCGCCGCTCGCCCATCCAGTCGATGACGTCGCCCAGCAGCGGCCGCAGCACGACGCCCAGGGCCGAGGCCGTGAAGTACAGCACCGCGATGGTGGACACCGGCACGCCGTGCAGCGACACCAGCACCCACGAGCCGAACACCAGGAAGATCTGCTTGCGGATGCCGAACAGCGCGCTGATGACGTAGAACAGGTGGTACTCGCGCCGGTAGACGAAGATGCGCGAGCGGCGCTCGCCGTGGCCCAGGTGCAGGCGCCAGTAGAACCAGGCGGCGGCCGCCGCGCAGGCGCCGCCCACCAGGTAGAACAGGTCGTAGCGGTCGCCCACCACCCTGGCCAGCAGCCACACCGCCGACACGCCCACGATGGTGCCCAGGTTGCGCGCCCCGCCCAGCTGGCCCAGGCGGCGGCCCTCGCCCCCCTGCTTCGTCAGCTTCAGGCCCAGCGGACCCTCGACGGCGAAGATGATGTGGTCGCCCAGGGACCAGATCATGATCCACATGACCAGCAGCGCCGTCGCGGGCGCCAGGTAGCCCAGGCCCAGCATGCCCGCGCCGGTGAAGGCCATGGCCAAGGCGGCCATGCGGCTCTCGCGCATGCGCGTGGTCAGCAGCGCCACCACGGCGAAGATGATGAAGCCCGGCAGCTCGCGCGGGAACTCGAGCGAGCCGCGCTGGCCCGCGTCGAAGGCGTGCACGTCGGACAGGTAGTTGTTCAGGGTCGAGGCGATGACGCCGCCGGCCGCGCCGAAGCACACGGTGGCCAGCAGCATGCGGCGGAAGTCGCCGTCGATGGAACGCCAGCGGTTCATGCGGTGCGCTCCGTGCTGCCGACGGGCGGCGTCGGCCGGGTCTGGTCGGGACGGCGCGCCCCCAGCCAGGTCAGGCGCGCCAGGCGGGGACCGCCTGGATGGGTGAACGCGTCCGCGGGCATGCGCCAGTTCCAGTTGCCCGCGCCTTCGCCCGGCAGGTTCATGCGCGCCTCGCGGCCGAGGCCGAGCACATCCTGCAGGGGCGCGATGAACGTGTGCGCGGGGCTGAGCATGCCCAGGCGGATGAGCGTCCAGTGGGGCTCGTCGGCGGGCGCGCCCGCGTACTCGGCCACCAGGCGCTTCTCGCCGTCGGTGGCGCGGTGCTCCCACCAGCCGCGGGTCGGGTCGTTGTCGTGGGTGCCGGTGTAGACCACGCAGTTGGCCTGATGCCGATGCGGCAGGAACGCGTTGCAGGGATCGTCGAAGGCGAACTGCAGCACCTTCATGCCCGGCAGGCCGGTGCCCTCGCGCAGGGCCTCGACGCCCGGCGTGATGACGCCCAGGTCCTCGGCCACCAGGGGCAGGCGGCCGCCGAGCGAGGCCTGCAGCGCGGTGAAGAACGCCGCGCCGGGACCGGGACGCCAGGCGCCGTTGACGGCCGTGGTCTCGCCGGCCGGCACCTCCCAGTAGGCTTCGAAGCCCCGGAAGTGGTCGATGCGCAGCAGGTCGCACAGCTCGAGCGCCGTGCGCACGCGCGCCGCCCACCAGGCGTGGCCGTCGGCGGCCGAGCGCGTCCAGTCGTACAGGGGATTGCCCCACAGCTGGCCGGTGTCGCTGAAGTAGTCGGGCGGCACGCCGGCCACGTGGGTGGGCCGGCCCTCGGCGTCGAGCCGGAACAGCGATCGGTTGGCCCAGACGTCGGCGCTGTCGTAGGCGACGAAGATGGGCAGGTCGCCCATGACGGCCACGTCGCGGGCCTGGGCGTACAGCTTCAGCTCCTGCCACTGCGTGAAGAACTGCCACTGGCGGAAGCGGTGCGCCTCCAGGCGCGGAGCCAGGCGCGTGCGCGCGGCCGCCAGGGCCGCGGGTTCGCGGTCGCGCAGCTCGGCCGGCCACGCGACCCAGGGGCGGCCGCCCTGGTCCTCCTTCAGCGCCCAGAACAGCACGAAGTCCTCGAGCCAGGCATGACGCCGGCCCCAGGCCTCGAGCTCGGCCGCGGCCGAGGCGCGCGCGCGCTGCCAGGCCAGGTCGAGCATGGTCGTCTTCCAGGTGATGACCGGGCCGTAGTCGACGCGGTCGACCGGCAGGGCCGGGCGCGCCGCCAGGTCGGCCGGGGTCAGCCACCCGCGCTGGGCCAGCCTGTCGAGGCTGACCAGCAGCGGGTTGCCCGCGAACGCCGACAGCGTCTGGTACGGGGAGTCGCCGAAGCTGGTCGGCCCCAGGGGCAGCACCTGCCACAGGGACTGGGCGTGCTCGGCCAGCCAGTCGATCCAGCGGTAGGCCTCGGCCCCCAGGTCGCCGATGCCGTCGGGGCCGGGCAGGCTGGTCGGATGCAGCAGGACGCCGGCGCGGCGGCGGAACTCGGGACGTGCGTCAGTCATGGTCCAACTCCCGGCCCGCCGCGAGCGCGATGCCGATCAGCACGTTCGCGA
>DAOPJF010000488.1:0-2439 GCA_035399525.1 Candidatus Krumholzibacteriia bacterium
GGCGCCGCCCCTGGCCAGGCCCTCGAGCCGGCTCCAGGTCTCGGCGCGATCGTCGGGGATGCGCGACACCAGCAGGTCGTAGCGGGCCAACGGGGCCTCGAGGTCGTTGCGCGCCTCCTTCAGGGCGGCGAAGGCCTCGTCCTCGGCGGCCATCAGCTTCTTCTCGCGGCGCACGTCGGTGGTGCCGATCTCGCTGGTGCCCTTGAATGCCATGTGCTCGAGGATGTGCGACAGGCCGGTGATGCCCCGCACCTCGTTGGCGCTGCCCGTGTTCACAAACGTCCGGAACGAGAAGACGGGCACGTCGTGGTTCTCCAGGACGATGAAGTGCACCCCGTTGTCGAGGGTGAACTCCTGGATCTGGTTCTCCATGTCGAGATAGGTCTGGGCGACGGCCGGCAGGGCGCAGGCGACCAGGGTCGCGAGCGCCGCGAGGGCCACGGCTCGCTGGCTGATGGGCATGGAATCCTCCGCGGCTGGCCCCGCAGGGGCGGGGCGCTCCGTGTGTCGGGGTCGGCACGGGCGCCGACCGGGCAGGAATGGCACGACGAAAGCGGGCCGCTCCCGTGGCCCGAACAAGGCAAGTGGGGATCGATACGCGGTCTAACCTAGCACGACGGTCCCGGAATTGCCAACGGGGCACGCTTACGCTGCTTCAGCGCACCGGGTTTCAGGAAATCGACGATCAACGCGAAACGGCCGCGCTGGCGGGGTCGGTGAAGCGCCAGGGGCGGTCGGCGGCCTGGCGGATGCCGATCCGGGGCGAGGCCGCGATCCGGTCCGGCAGCGGCCCGGCCACCAGGCGCAGGCCCGCCGGCCCCGGCAGCCCGGCGGCCAGGGGCCGGCCGTTCCAGGCCAGGTCGATGCCCAGGGCCCGGCACAGGCGGCCCGGGCCCGCCAGCAGGCGCGGGTCGTCGGCCAACCCGGCCAGCGGCTCGGCGGCCCGGATGAGCACGGCCGAGGCCTCGCCGTCCGGCCCCGTCACCACGTTCAGGCAGTGGTGCATCCCGTAGACCAGGTAGACATAGGCGTAGCCCGCCGGGCCGAACATGAGGCGCGAGCGGGGCGTCGGTCCGCGTCCGGCGTGGCTGGCCGGATCGTCCTGCCCTCCGTAGGCCTCGACCTCCACCAGCCGGGCCCGGCGGGTGCCGCCCGGGCCGTCCACCTCGAGGATGGCGCCCACGAGATCGCGGGCCACGTCCAGGACGGGGCGGGCGAAGAACGCCGCATCGAGGGCGCGGGTCACGGCGCCGCCGGCCGCGGACCCATGACGAACACCAGGTGCCCCCCCGCGGCCAGGTCGGCGTGACGAACGCTGCGCCCGGTGACCGGGCGGCCGTCGAGCTCGACCCTCTGCACGTAGATGTTCCGCGGCGACTGGTCGCGCGCCTCGACCACCAGCGTGCGGCCGTTCTCCAGGGCCACCTCGGCGCGCCGCACCAGCGGGCTGCCCAGGATGTACTCGCCCGAGCCGGGGCACACCGGGTAGAAGCCGAGGGCGCTCAGCACGTACCAGGCCGACATCTGCCCCGCGTCGTCGTTGCCGCAGAGGCCGGACGGGCCGGTGCCGTACATCGTCTCCAGGATGGTGCGCACGCGCTCCTGGGTGCGCCAGGGCCGGTCGCTCCACTGGTACAGGTACGGGATGTGGTGGCCGGGCTCGTTGCCGTGCACGTAGCCGCCGATGATCCCGTCGCGGGTGATGTCCTCGGTGTGGGCGATGTGCTCCTCGCCCAGCTCCATGGCGAACAGCGCATCGAGGTGGGCGCCGAAGGCCGCGGGGCCGCCCATCAGGCCGACGAGCGCGGGCACGTCCTGGGGCGCGTACAGCGAGTAGTTCCAGGCGTTGCCCTCGATGTAGCCCTGGCCCTCGGTGGCCAGGGGATCGAAGCCGACGCGCCAGGCGCCGTCGCGGCCGCGGGGCCGCATGAAGCCGGTGGCCGGGTCGTACAGGTTCGCGAAGGCGCCTGCGCGGGCGCCGAAGCGGGCGGCCGCGGCGTCGTCCCCCGCCAGGCGCGCCAGCTGCGCGATGCACCAGTCGTCGTAGGCGAACTCGAGGGTGACGCTCACCGACGAGCGCGAGGCCTCGTCCGGCACCCAGCCGAGGCGGGCGTACTCGCCCGCGCCGTCGAAGTACGGCACATCGGCCGTCCCGGTGCAGGCCGCCAGGGCGCGCACGGGGTCGATGCCCGGCAGGCCCTTCCCGACGGCGTCGGCGATCACCGACACGGCGTGGTAGCCGATCATGCACCAGTTCTCGTTGGCGTGGTGGCTCCACACGGGCAGCATCGGATGGACGCTCTGGTCGAAGTGGGCCAGCATGCTGTGGACCATGTCCGCATCGCGCGCCGGCTGCAGCAGGGTCAGCAGCGGGTGCAGCGCCCGGTAGGTGTCCCACAGCGAGAAGGTGGTGTGGGACACCTACCGGGCGCTGCACCC
>DAOPJF010000489.1:0-2435 GCA_035399525.1 Candidatus Krumholzibacteriia bacterium
CCTGCAGGTCCACCGTGGCGAAGGCGCCGGAAGCCTCGCTGTAGTCGATGAGGGCCAGGTTGCCCACGCCGAGCCCGATCAGCAGGCGATCCCCGGAGCCCGGCACGGGCACCCCCACGCCGGCGTTCACGGCGCTCGGGAAGCCGACGGGGACCGGGCCGGGGAACTCAACGACCACGGACGCCGGGGCGCTTCCGGCCAGGCCGAAGGCCAGCAGGACGCACGGCAACAGGTGGCGCAACCCATGTCCACGGATCATCGACACGATCATCCACTTTCACTGCGTCGGGGGAATCATCCTCATGATACGGATATCACGCCGCGCTGACAAAAGCCCTGCCATTATTAGTTGACACTGCCTGCCCTGAACCTGACATTAATCCGACGACTTTCTCTCGAGCATCCCCGCGTGACCCGGGCCATGCCCGGACAGGAGCCGTTCCATGTCGCTCAAATCGTTGTCCACGTTGATGATCGTGGCCGTTGTCTGCCTTGCCGGCGCTGCTCTCGCCCAGGATCAGCAGCCCCAGGACCAGACGGCGGGCGCGACCAACGAACCCGTATTCCGGCTGCTGCGCGACGCCAAGTCCGCCGCCAAGGAATTGGACTTCGAGGACGAGATGCTGAAGTGGAAGCCCCGGGTCGACCAGGGTACCTTCGAGGTCAGCTTCTCGCTGGGCTTCCTGAACCTCGGCACCACGCTGCTCGAGCACCAGCAGATGATCTACAAGTACACGCAGGAGTACACCTACTTCGGCGACGTGACCATCAAGGGCCAGACGGCCTTCAACCCGGTGCTGCGGCTGGGCGGCAACATCAGCCGCTGGTTCGCCCTCGAGGGCACGGGCGGCATGTCGTTCTCGGACTACTCCTCCACCGTCGAGAACCGCAAGTACCAGAAGAACGAGCCCAACGCCCCGCTGCTGCCCGATCCCCCGCTGGGCGAGTTCGACGCCGAGGCGCGGTCCCTGTTCACGGGCCAGATCGGGCTGAACGCCGTCGTCTACCCGTTCAACATCGCCGAGCGCGTGACGAGCCGCTGGCACCCCTACGTGACCGGCGGCGTCGAGCATTTCTGGTACAACATGAACTCCAACTACACGCAGGACACGGCCACGGCCTGGGGCCTGAACCTGGGCGGCGGCATCCGCCTGCTGGCTGACGAGAACATCAGCGTGCGTTTCGAGGTCATCCTGCACCGCCACACGCTCGACTGGACGCCGGCGCCCTACTTCACCGAACTGGACGAGGGCACCGTGCAGATCCCGCTGGAGGAGTGGCCGGTCAACGGCTCGCGCCAGCTGGTCACCGACTTCGCGTCGCAGACCATGAACCTGCTGAACTGGTCGATCGGCGCGCAGGTCACCTTCTAGCGCACCGGCGCGAACGCTGCACACGGGAAGGAGCGGGCATTGCCCGCTCCTTCTCTCTTCCCCTTCAGGCGCCCGGCCCCGCCGCCTCGAGCATGGGCAGCGCGGCACCCGACCGGAACTCGAGGGCCTCGTCGACGTGGCAGGCGGCCACGGCCGGCGCTCCGTCGAGCGCGGCAATGGTGCGCGCCACAGCCGCACAGCGCGATGCCCCGCGCAGGGACAGGCCCAGCTGGCGCGTCCGGACGTCCAGCCTGCCGGCGGCGTCCGTCCCCAGGCCGAGCGGCGCAGCCTCCGCCAACCGCCGACGGGCCCGGTCCAGGTCCGCGAGTTCGGGACGCCGACGCCATCCGTCGGCGGCGCCGGGCCGGGCGGGACCCGCCTCGCCGCCGAGGACCGCCGGCAGCACGCCCTGCCAGGCCCCCACCTCGACGAACAGGTCGAAGCGATCCAGCAGCGGCCCCGACAACCGCGACAGGTACCGGCGACGCTCGGCCGCCTGGCAGCGGCAGGCCTGGGCCCCGTCGCCCAGGCGGCCGCACCGGCACGGGTTGGTGGCGCCCACCAGCTGGAAGGCTGCGGGGAAGGTGCGGCGGCCGTACCCGCGGACCACCGAAACGACGCCGTCCTCGAGGGGCTCGCGCAGCGCGTCCAGGACCGCCGGCGCGAACTCGGCCAGCTCGTCCAGGAACAGCAGTCCGCCGTGGGCGAGCGTCGCCTCGCCCGGCCTGAGCGCCGCACCCCCGCCCACCAGGCCGCTGCGCGTGGTCGTGTGATGAGGCGCCCGGAACGGGCGCCGGCGCGCCAGCGACCCGCCGTCCAGCAGGCCGGCCGCGCTGTGGATCGCGGTCACCGCCAGGGCCTCGTCGTCGGCCAGCGGCGCCTGCAGGTCGCCGATGAGCCGGGCCAGGCGCGTCTTGCCCGTGCCGGGCGGTCCGACCATCAGCAGGTTGTGCCGGCCGACGGCCGCCAGCACGGCGGCCTTGCGGGCCAGGGCCAGCCCGTGCAACTCGCCCAGGCGCGCGACCGCCGTGGCGCGGGCGGCGTCGCTCGACGGCGCCGGCG
>DAOPJF010000490.1:0-2429 GCA_035399525.1 Candidatus Krumholzibacteriia bacterium
TTAAAAGGCAGTATGTGAAAAAACGGCGAAAATTGTCGTCAGAACCAGTGCGATCAAGCCGATGATCAGCAGGATGGCGCCGCCCAGCACCTCGGCGCGGGCGCCCCAGCGGTCGCCCAGGCGCCGGCCCACCAGCAGTCCCGACAGGGAGAGGGCCGCGGTGATCACGCCGATCAGCACGATGGGCAGCCAGATGCGCACGTCCAGCATGGCCAGGCCCAGGCCGACCGCGAAGGCGTCGATGCTCGTGGCCACCGACAGCGCAATCAGCGGCCAGCCGCGGGTCGGATCGAGGGAGGCCGGGCCGTCGTCGCCGCCGCGCAGGCCGCCCACGAGCATGCGGCCGCCCACGACCACCTGCAGCCCGAAGGCCACCCAGTGGTCGACCGCCTGCAGCAGGCCGGCCAGGCCGCGGCCCGCCAGCCAGCCCAGCAGCGGCATCAGCGCCTGGAACAGCCCGAAGTGGAAGACGAGGCGGAAGGCGGCGCGGCGGCCGCGGGCCTGCCCGCCGGCGCCGGCGCCCAGCGAGACGGCGGTCGCGTCCATGGCCAGGCCGACGGCGATGCCGATGATGGTCAGCGGTCCCACGGTCTAGCCGCGGTCGTCGCCGTCGGGGGCGAACAGGCGGCGCAGGGTCTCGAGGTCGCGCTCGCGCTCGGCCGGCGACTCGCTGGCCTTCAGCGACGACATGCTGCGCCCGAGCACCTTCTTGATGAACTGCTGCAGGCTGGCCTCGACCAGCGCGGCGACCTCGTCCGATTCCTTGCGCCGCACGAAGCCCACCTGCTTGTCCTTCAGCTCCTCGAGGTAGGCCTTGAACTCGGCCACCGTGGGCCTGAGGTCGACGTCGTCGAGCCACCGCTGGAACTCGGCCAGCTCCTGGTCGATGATGCGCTCGGCGTGGGGGATCTGCTTGCGACGCGCGGCGAGGTTGCCCTGCACGATCTCGTCCAGGTCCTCGAGCCCGAAGACGAAGGTGTTGGCCACCTTCGCCACGTCGGGATGGATGTCCCGCGGCACCGCGATGTCCAGCAGGAACAGCGGCTTGCCGCGGCGCTTGGCCACCGCCGCCGACACCATGGCCGGCAATATCACCGGGTCGACCGCGCCGGTGGTCGACAGCACCACGTCGGCCTCGGCCAGGGCGGCGCCCAGCTCGTCCCAGGGGCGCGCCACCACGCGGCCGCAGCGGGCGGCCTCGAACTCGCGGGGATGCACCTCGGCGCGGGCCGCCTCGATGGTGGCCATGCGCTCGGCGTTCAGCGTCACCGCCAGCTCCTCGGCGCGCGAGAAGGTGCGGTTGATGACCGTCAGGTGGCCGATGTCGTGCTGCAGGAAGTGCCGCGCGGCCAGCGCGCCCGTCTCGCCCGCGCCCACCAGCAGGGCCTTCTGGTCGCAGAGATGGTCGAAGAACTTGCGGGCCAGCTCGACGGCGGCGAAGGCCACGCTGACGGCGCCCTGGCTGATCTTGGTCTCGGTGCGCACGCGCTTGCCCGCACGGAACGCGCCCTGGAAGGCGCGCAGCAGGCCGGGGCCCGGCTCCTGGCTGGCGCGGCCCAGGCGGTAGGCGTCCTTCAGCTGGCTGGTGATCTGCGGCTCGCCGATCATCATGCTCTCGAGGCCCGACGACACGCGGTACAGGTGCCGGATGGCGTCGATGCCGTGCAGGTGCACCGCGTGGTGCGAGAAGAAGAGGTCGGCGTCCGCGCCCACCCGCCCGAGCGCGGTGCGCAGCATGGCGTCGATGGTGTGGCCGGGTGCGACCTCGACGTAGATCTCGGTGCGGTTGCAGGTCGAGACCGGCATGGCCGACACGCAGCCCTCGTCCTCGTTCAGCGCCTGGATCAGCGCCACGGCCTTCGCGTCGTCCAGGTGCGCGCGCTCGCGCACCTCGGTGGGCGCATGGCGGTGGTTGACGGTCACCGCGAAGAGCGTCGCGGGACGGCTCATCGGCCACCTCCGTCATGCTCGGGGCAGTTGCAGGCCACCGCGGGGGCGACGGGCCACATCAGCGTGGCGTTCACGGCGGGCTGGTGCTGCCGGAAGTCGTGGAAGCTCGAGGCGAAGTGCTGGATCACGCCCATGGTGAGGATGACCAGCACGTAGGCGGTGACCGCCATCATGTTCATGCGGCGGCCGCGCCAGCCCAGGAAGCGGTAGCCGGCCAGGCCGCCCGAGTAGCCCAGCAGGATCACCCACGACACCAGGATCTTCGGATCCCAGGGCGACAGGCGCGCCGCCATCACCGGGTCGACGCGGTCGGCCAGGCTGTACATCCACAGGTGGCCCAGGGCCAGCGACAGGAACAGCAGGGGCACGCCCAGCTCGACCGCGCCCACGCTCATGCGCTCGAGCACGTCCAGCGAGGGCAGGCGGCGGAACAGCAGGCCGAACTGGCGGCGGCCCAGCTGGCGGGCCAGCACCAGGTA
>DAOPJF010000491.1:0-2423 GCA_035399525.1 Candidatus Krumholzibacteriia bacterium
GAAGTTCTTCCGCCTGAAGCCCGGCGGCGAGGTGCGGCTGAAGCACGCCTATTTCATCACCTGCGACGAGGTGATCAAGGATGCCGCCGGCAACGTCGTCGAGCTGCGCTGCACCTACGATCCGGCCACGCGGGGCGGCGATTCGCCCGACGGCCGCAAGGTCAAGGGCACCCTGCACTTCGTCGAGGCCACCCACGCGGTCGACGCCGAGGTGCGCATCTACGACCACCTGTTCCGCGAGCCGTTCCCCGAGGAGGGCGAGGGCTTCCTGGCCAACCTCAACCCGGGCTCGCTCGAGGTGCTCACCGGCTGCAAGCTCGAGCCCATGCTCGCCGACTGCGCGCCCGAGACGCGCGTGCAGTTCCTGCGGCACGGCTACTTCTTCGTGGATCCCGTCGACTCGAGGCCCGGCGCCCCGGTGTTCAACCGCACGGCCACGCTGAAGGACACGTGGGCCAAGCTCGAGGCCAAGGACCAGCCGCGCTGACCCGCGGCCGACCGGCGAAGGGAGGTGCAACCATGAGTTTCGGCGAGAAGGTCTTCCTGACGCGCTTCGCCAAGAGCGCCGGCTGAGCCGCCAAGCTCAGTCCGGGGGACTTGACCGAGATTCTTGCGCCCATCCGCGCCGCCGCCCCGGCCGACCTGCTGGTCGGCTTCGAGACGTCGGACGACGCCGGCGTGTACCGCCTGGACGCCGAACGGGCCGTGGTCTGCACCGCCGACTTCATCACGCCGGTGGTGGATGACGCGCGCACCTTCGGCCGCATCGCGGCGGCGAACTCCCTCAGCGACGTGTACGCCATGGGCGGCACGCCGCTGTTGGCGCTGAACCTGCTGGGCTACCCGCCGGCGGGCGTGCCCAACCACGTGCTGGGCGAGATCCTCGCCGGGGCCGGCGAGGTGTGCGCCGAAGCCGGCTGCGCCGTGGCGGGCGGCCACTCGGTGCGCGACGACGAGGTGAAGTTCGGCCTGAGCGTCACCGGCCTGGTGCACCCCGACCGCATCCTGCGCAACTCGACGGCCCGGCCGGGCGACCGGCTGCTGTTGACCAAGCCCCTGGGCACCGGCGCCCTGGTGGCCGCCGCGAAGAAGGGTCGCGTCGACGACGCCGGCTTCGCCGCCCTGGTGGGCTGCATGACCGCCCTGAACCGCTGCGGCGCCGTGCTCTGGGAGCACGGGGCCACCGCCTGCACCGACGTCACCGGCTTCGGCCTGACCGGCCACGCCCTGGAGATGGCCGAGGGCGCCGGGGTGCAACTGGTCATCGAACCCGCCCGCCTGCCGTTGCTGCCCGAGGCCGTAGTCCTTTGCGGAGAAGGGTTTACCTGCGGAGGCACGCGCTCCAACGCCGCCTTCACGGGCACCCGCATCCACTACGGTGCAGGCCTGGACGACGCCATGATCGGCCTCTTGAACGACCCCCAGACCAGCGGCGGCCTGCTGGTGTCCGTGCCCGTGGACCGGCTGGCCGACCTGGCGGCCGCGGCCCTGGCCCACGGCGCGCTCTGCGCCGTCGAGGTGGGCGAGGTGCGCGCCGCCCGCGACGGCGATCCCCTCCTGGTTTTCCCGGGTTGAGACCGGGACAATTTCCAGTCAACCCCTTCCCGTTCACGACGATAAGACACCGGGGGTCGATTGTGCCCGTCACCAGGGAGGCATGCGGGTGGCCGCAGTCATGAACAGATCGCTGGCCGATACCCATCCCCGGGACCTCAAGGGGATGATGATCGATCTGCCCACCCTTCCGGTGGTGTACCAGGAACTGTTCCGCAAGATGCAGGACCCCCAGGTCGCCGTGCCCGAGATCGCGGAGATCATCACGCAGGACCAGGCCCTGGCCACCAAGATCCTGCACATGGTCAACTCGGCCTTCTACGGCTACAAGCAGGAGATCCGCACCATCGCGCGCGCGGTGGTCATCCTCGGCTTCCAGGCCGTCCGCAGCGCCGCGCTGGCCACCAGCGTGTTCGAGTACTTCAAGGGCGAAGAGTCGGGCGGCATCGACATGGCGAAGTTCTGGGAGCACAGCGTCGCCGTGGCCGCGGCCTGCAAGGTCATGGCGGCCGCCAGCGGCAACAAGCAGCCCGAGGAGGCGTTCGTCGTCGGCCTGCTGCACGACGTCGGCAAGCTCATCGAGAAGCGGCACTTCCCCGATGACTTCGATCACATCGTCGCCGTGGCCGGACGCCAGCGCCTGTCCTGGTACGCGTGTGAGCGCCAGCTCTTCCAGGTGGACCACGCGACCATCGCCAAGGTGCTGTTCCGCAGCTGGAACTTCCCGCCCAGCGTGGTCGAGGCCGTCTACATGCACCACGTGCCCGAGATGTCGCGGCAGCACCCGCAACTGACGGCGCTGGTGCACCTGGCCGACGACTTCAGCTACCGCATCGGCTACGGCGCGCCCGGCGCCGAGGCGCCGTCCT
>DAOPJF010000492.1:0-2420 GCA_035399525.1 Candidatus Krumholzibacteriia bacterium
CAGCGCGTAGTGCGCCGCGTTGAACCACAGCACGGCCTTCAGGGCGTGGTTCTCGTCGCGCGCCGCAAGCATGCGCTGGGCGATGTAGCTGCCGCCGCCGGGCTCCGAGCCCGGATACCACACGGCCCACCACTGCACCGCCAGCGGCACCAGCAGCACCGAGACCAGCGCCGCGCGGTCGTCGAAGGCGGGCAGGAAGGCCAGGGTGCGCGCGTCGAGTTGCGTCACCAGGCCGTGCAGCCCGCCCACCTGGGGCGCGGCCAGGGCGTACTTCGCCGCCGCCACCACGCCGATCATGGCGATGGTGAACTGCACCAGGTCGGCCACGAGCACGCCCCACAGGCCGGACATCACCGAGAAGCCGACGCTCAGGCCGAAGCACACCACGAGGGTGGTGCCGCGGCTCCAGCCCAGCAGCACGTGGGCGATCTTCACCGCCACCAGGGTCACCGCCGCCATGATGACCGCGTTGAACACCAGGCCCAGGTACACGGCGCGCACGCCGCGCACGGCCGCGGCCGGCTTGCCGCTGTAGCGCAGCTCGTAGAACTCGAGGTCGGTCAGCGCGCCGCTGCGCCGCCACATGCGCGCGTACAGGAACACCGTCGCCATGCCCGTCAGCAGGAACGCCCACCAGGCCCAGTTGGCCGACACGCCACCCTTGCGCACCAGGTCGGTCACCAGGTTGGGGGTGTCGGTGCTGAAGGTGGTGGCGACCATGCTGGTGCCGATCAGCCACCAGGGCGCGGCGCGGCCGCTGGCGAAGAACTCGGCGGTGCCGCGGCCGGCGCGGCGCGCGAACCACAAGGCGGGGGCGAAGGCGGCGGCCAGGCAGAGGCCCACGACCCACCAGTCGACATGGTTCAGCTGCACGGGGCGGGGCCTCCGGGTTGCGGACGGAAAGGCGCGGGCCGGCGCTCGTTCGGGGAGCGCCGGCCCAGACTACACCGGCCCGGCGGCCGGGTCCACGCCTGTGCCGTGAGGCCTCAGCGCACCAGCATCACCTTGCGCGTCTGCACGCCGTCGGGCGTGACGACGCGCACCAGGTAGATGCCGCGGGCCAGGGGCGCGCCGCGGTCGTCGCTGCCGTCCCAGGCCAGGTTCCGTTCGCCGGCGGGCAGTTCGCCGTCGACGATGGTGCGCACCAGGCGGCCGGCCACGTCGTAGACGCGCACCGACACGGTCATGGCCCGGGGCAGGGCCAGGGCCACGGTCGTGCGCCCGGTGAACGGATTGGGCCGGGGCGCGGCGAACGCCACGCGGGTCGGATCGTCGCCGACGCCCGACACGGGGGCGAGGGCCGCGAACGCCGAGACGTTCCCGTGCCTGTCGAACGCCGCCACCTTGTAGCGGTCCCCAGGGGCGTAGCCGCCGTCGGTGTAGCCGTTGGTGCCGATCGTGGCCACCAGCGTCGCGGGCGAGGGCACAAAGCCGTCGGTCGATCCCCGGTGGATCTCGTAACCCGCGAGGTCCGGCTCGGTGTTGGCATTCCACTGCAGGTGCAGCCCGCCGGCCACCGGGCCCTCGTTCAGGCCTTGCGGCATGAGCGGGGCGCGGTTGTCCACCGAGGCGCCGTCGACCGTCCCGGACGGCGCGAAGTACCGCGGGTCCGTCGTGTGGGTCGTCAGCATGTAGGTTTCGATGGCGGGATCGAGCGCCGTGGCGTCGTAGCGGGTGGGCACGACGAACCGATAGGAGGCCTGGCCGGTGGCGGCGTGGAAGCCGAGGGATTCCCAGGTGCCCGCCGGCAGGCTCTTGGTCGCCGTGCGTGCCGTGCTCAGGCGCCAGACGTCGTAGCCGGTGACGGGCAGCAGGCCTCCGTTGGTCTCGGCCGGTGCGGCGCCGACCTCGAGCCGGATCGCGCCGCCCTCGTCGTCGGGCAGGTCCGTCGCCGCAAGCGAGGCCGGCAGGTAGGCCCCGGACAGCGCGACGGGCAGCATGCGCTGGTAGTGCGGTGTCCAGCTTCCCACGGACTCGTACCAGGCCAGCAGCAGTCCGCCGACGCCGTCCGGAATGGCGCAGCATGTGCTGCGCCCGTAGCCTGCGCTGGCGGTGGCCGCGGCGCCGTTCACCGGCCATCCCGTCGCGAGGGCGGCCCCGCCGGTCACGTGCTGGACACGGATCTGCTGGTCGAGGTCCTCCCACGCGACCAGGGCGCCCCCGGAACCGTCGGCGCCCAGGTAACCGAGGTTCGGCAGGCTGTAGCCGTTCTGGCCATCGGGCCGAGTCGCGGTCAGGTTCCAGCCGACCGCAGGCCATCCGGGCGCCGCTGCGCCGTTGCTGTCCAGCCGCTGCACGTAGACATCGTTGTCGGTGAAGTCGAGGCTCTTGCTGCTGCGCGCGAGGTACACGCCGCCGCTGCCGTCCCCGCAGACCTGCAGCCCCGTGCCCAGCCCCACGCCCATCTGCGCCACGCCGTC
>DAOPJF010000493.1:0-2417 GCA_035399525.1 Candidatus Krumholzibacteriia bacterium
CGCTGGTTCGCCGAACGCGGCGACGAGTGCCATCTGCTGACGGTGCAGCCGGGCGCGGTCGAAGGCGTCCACGTGCACGACATCACCAGCACCGTGGGCCCGAAGCCCTGGCGGTACCTGCTGTCGCTGCGCAAGGTCCGCCGCGCGCTGGCGGAGATCCGGCCCGACCTGCTGAACACCCACTTCCTGACGGGCTACGGCTACTGGGGCCACTACAGCGGCTTCCGGCCCAACGTGCTGACGGTGTGGGGCGACGACGTGTATGTCACGCCCTTCGAGAACCGCGTGAAGCTGCACCTGGCGCGCAAGGCGCTGGGCAGCTGCGTGGCGCTGACGGGCGACTCGGTGGACATCCTCGAGCGCAGCGTCGAGCTGGGGGCCGACCCGGCGACGGCCTACCGCGTGCTCTGGGGCGTGGACTTCACGCGCTTCCGGCCGCACGACGCGACCGCGTGGCGCCGCGAGCGAGGCTTCGCCGACGACGAGATCCTGTTCTTCTCGCCGCGCAGCTACACCCAGCCCTACTACAACATCGACACGGTCATCGCCGCGGCGGCCCGCGTGCAGCGCAGCGAGCCGCGGGCGCGCTTCCTGTTCTCGGGGTACGAGGGCGACCCCGCGCCGTTCCGCGCCATCGCCGAGGGCGCGGGCATCGCCGACCGCACGACGGTGCTCGGGCGCCTGGCGCACGCCGAGTTCGCCACGGCGCTCGCCGCGTCGGACGTGTTCATCTCGGTGCCCAGCGTCGACGCGACCGCCGTCAGCCTGCTGGAGGCCATGTCCACGGCGACGGCGATCATCGTCTCGAGCCTGCCTTCGAGCTGCGAGTGGGTGCGCGACGGCGTCTCGGGCCTGGTGGTGCCGCCGCGCGACGCCGAGGCGCTCGCCGCGGCCATGCTGCGTTACGCCGCGGCGCCGGGACTGCGCCGCGCCTGCGGCGAGGCCGCCCTGGCCGTGGCCCGGCGCGACGCCGGCTTCGACACCAACATGGGGGCGGTCGACGCGCTGTTCCGGCACTGCCTGGATGCGACCAGCCCGGCGCCCCGCGCCTTCTCGCTGCCGGCCTTGCGCGGTCCGGGAGGCGGGCGGCCGTGAAGCTCTCGGTCGTCATCCCGACCCACGGCAAGGAGCCGCTGCTGCGCCAGACGCTGGCGGCGCTGGCGGACCAGGACGCGGGCCCGGAGCGCGACTGGGAGATCGTGGTGGTGGACGACGGCAGCCGCGACGGCACGGCGGCCTTCCTGGCGGCCGAAGCGGTTCGCGCCGGTTCGCGCCTGCGCGTGGTTTCGCCGGGCGTGAACGTGGGCCGGGCGAAGGCCCGCAACCTCGGCGCGCGGGCGGCCGCCGGCCGGTGGATCCTGTTCCTCGATGACGACATCGTCGCGCCGCCGGGGCTGCTGGCGGCGCACCTGGACCTGCTGGAGGCCCACCCCGGCCACGGGACCATCGGCGCGGTGGAGACCGCCCCCGAGGTCGTGGACGCGCCCCTGTTCGACTACCTGGACAGCCGCGGCGTCGGTCGGTTGCCGGCCGGGCCGGCGCCCGCCCGGTTCTTCGTCACGCAGAATGCCGCCGTGCCGCGGGCGGCCTTCCTGGCCGTCGGCGGCTTCGACGAGGACTTCGCCGCCTACGGGTTCGAGGACATGGAGGTGGCGTTCCGGCTCGAGGAGCAGGCCGGGGTCCGCTTCCTGGTGCTGGCGGGCCCGCGTCCCCGCCACGTGCACCACCACACCCTGGCCCAGTACCTGGCCAAGAAGGTCGAATGCGGCCGCCACTCGCTGCCCCATGTCGCCCGCCTGCACCCGGGACGCGTCCGCGAGATGAGCCTGCACTGGGCCCTCGACGCGCCGGACGGGGCGCCTCCCGGCCCGGCCGTGGCCCTGGTGCGCGCGGTGGCCGACGGGCCCCTGGGGCGGGCGCTGCCCCGCCTGCTGGGCGCCTGGCCGTGCGATCGGGCCCACCGGCCGCGCCTGCGGGCTCTGCACCACCGCCTGATGAACCTGGCGGTGCTGGCGGCCTTCCGCCAGGGCCTGACCGGGCGCGCCCTTTCCTGACATACAGGCAGTCATGGCATGTCATGGTGGCAGTGTCAGGCCGTCGGGTCAGGGCCCGGGGCGGCGCCGAGCGTCCTCACCGATTCTGTAACGATAACGATTACAGTGTGTTGAGGGAATTGGCCGCGGATTCCCGTTTCGGCACGTCGGTTGTATGGGGACGGCCGTGCAATGAACGCAACCATCCCTTCGCGACGGAACAGGAGACGAATCATGGGCAAGATCATCGGCATCGACCTGGGCACGACCAACAGCGTGGTGGCCGTCATGGAAGGCGGCGAGGCCAAGGTCATCCAGAACAAGGAAGGCAACCGCACCACCCCCTCGGTGGTGGCGTGGAACAAGAACGGCGAGCGCCAAGGG
>DAOPJF010000494.1:0-2408 GCA_035399525.1 Candidatus Krumholzibacteriia bacterium
TCGCGGAAGGGGCCGTAGTAGGCGCTGGCGTACTTGGCGCTGTAGGCCAGGATGCTGGTGTTGACGAAGCCGTTCTCGTCCAGCAGCTCGCGGATCGCGCCCACGCGGCCGTCCATCATGTCGCTGGGGCTGACGATGTCCGCGCCCGCCTCGGCGTGGGCCAAGGCCATCTTCGCCAGCTGCTCGACCGACGGGTCGTTCAGCACCACGCCGTCCTTCAGGAAGCCGCAGTGGCCGTGGTCGGTGTAGGCGCACAGGCACACGTCGGTGACGGTGATGATGTCGGCGCCGAACTGCTTCTTCAGGCGGCGCAGCGCGTCGCTGACCACGCCGTCGCCGGCGACGGCGGCGCTTCCGGTGGCGTCCTTGTGCTCGGGGATGCCGAACAGCAGGTGCGTCTTCAGGCCCAGCTCGAGGTCGCCGGCCACCTCGTCCACCAGGGTGTCGGGCGACACGTGGTACACGCCGGGCATGGCGCCGATCTCGTGGCGCACGCCCTTGCCCTCGACCACGAAGTGGGGGGTGATCAGGTGGCGGGGCGCGACGTCGGTCTCGGCGACGAGCTCGCGCATGACGGGGTTGACGCGCAGGCGGCGCGGCCGGTCCAGCAGGTTCATGATCCGCTCCTCGGAGTGGCGGGTGCAGGGATCGGGTCCAGGCCCGCGGCCAGGACCATCGCTTCCAGGTCGGGCGTCGCCGCCGTCGTCACGGGAAAGCCGGCCTCGCGGGCCGCCGTGGCGGTGGTTTCGCCTATGGCCACGCAGTCGGGCCGCACGTGCCAGGCGCCGGCGAAGGCGCCCACGGCGGTCGGACTGGCGAAGAACACCACGTCGCCGGCGGCGCAGGGCTCCGGCGGCAGCTCGTCGGCGGGCACCGCCCCGGTGTCGTAGAGGGCGATCTCGGTCACCGCGAAGCCCGCGGCCTCGAGGCTTCGGCGCGGTTCGGCCAGCCGCTTCGCCGAGCCCGGCAGCAGCACCGCCGCCGGCGCGGCCACGCGGGCGGTGAACGCCGCGGCCAGCTCGACGCCGTCGCGGCACTCCAGGCCCAGGGCGTCGCGTCCGCCCGCGGCCAGCAGGGCCGTGCGCGTGCCCGCGCCCAGGCAGGCCACCTGTGCGGTCGCCGGCACCGCGGCCACGGCGAAGAACGCCTCGACCGCATGGGGCGACGTGAACACGATCCAGTCGACGCCGCCGGTCGGCACGTCGCCCGGGCCGGCCAGCGCCACGTAGCGCAGCAGCGGCAGCTCGCACACGTCATGGCCCGCCGCGCGCAGCCGCTCGGCCCAGGGCCGGATCTGCTGCGCCTCGCGGGTCAGGACGATGCGGCGGCCTGCGGTCACTTCCCGGCGGCCTCCCGGTGGGGCTTCAGCCGCGCCCAGGCCTCGTCGCCCAGGGCCGCGGGGTCGCTGCCCTCGAGGGTGAAGCGCACCGCGCCGTTGCCCTCGGCGTCCGCGGCCAGGAACGTCTCCAGCTTCCAGCCGTCACCCTGCGGCTGCACGTTCACGCCGAAGGGCAGCTGGCAGCCGCCGTCCAGGCGCTCGAGCAGCGTGCGCTCGGCCGCCACGCCGCGCGCCGCCTCGGCGGTGTGCAGCTTCTTCAGCACCTCGGCCCAGGGATCGTCGCGCCGGCACTGGATGCCCAGCATCCCCTGCGCGGGGGCGGGCACGAAGGCGGCCACGTCCAGGGGCATGGCCCACAGGTCCGCAAGGTCGAGCTCCAGGCGCTTGAGGCCGGCCACCGCCAGCAGGATGGCGTCGTAGCGGCCCTCGCGCAGGCGGTTCACGCGCGTCGGCACGTTGCCGCGCAGGTCCTTGATCTCCAGGTCGGGACGCACGCGCCGCACCTGCGCCTGCCGTCGGGCCGCGCTGGTGCCCAGGGTGGCGCCGTCGACCAGGGGAATGGCGTCGCCGCGCTCCTGCCGATCGAGGTCGATGGACTCGGGGCGGGCCAGCAGCATCTCGCGCGCATCCTCGCGGCCGACCATGGCCACCAGCTGCAGGCCGTCGGGCATCTGCGTGCCCAGGTCCTTCAGCGAGTGCACGGCGAAGTCGACGCGTCCCTCGAGCTGGGCGTCCTCGAGCTCCTTGGTGAAGAAGCCCTTCCCCTCGAGCTTCGAGAACGGGACGTTGTCGATGGCGTCGCCCTTGGTGGTGATGGTCACGATCTCGGTGGCGACCCCGAGCTCCTTCAGCAGGCCCGCGATGGTGTGGGCCTGCCACAGGGCCAGGGCGCTGCCGCGGGTGCCGAGACGGCACACGCCGGCGCCGGGTCCGCTGGTGGACGGCTGGGACAAGTCGGTTCCTCCCCGGGATGGTTCACGCAACGGCCTAAGATTAGAACCGTTTGCGCGGCTGGATGTCACGGCGTCGTCACGCTCTGTTAGAAATTTAACCTCCTTATCCGGAAATC
>DAOPJF010000495.1:0-2406 GCA_035399525.1 Candidatus Krumholzibacteriia bacterium
AACTCGGTGCGCGCCCGCAGCCAGTTGCTGAAGTGGTCGTGCGCCGCATGGTGGCGCACCGACTCGGCCGGCACGGTCCTGAGGGCCTCCACCAGCTCGCGCAGGTCGGCCGCGCGGCCCACCTCCTGGCCCGTGGGCAGGCGGAACACGAAGTCGCCGAAGCCGAAGTTCTCCAGCATGAAGCCGCGCAGGTCGTGCAGCAGCGTGCGCGACTCCTTGTGGATGAACCCGGCGCCCACCCGGCTGGCGACCTCGGCCAGCTCCTGGTTGGTCGACTGCAGCACCGCCGGCGTGTGCGGGTCGACGTACTTCACCCGGCGGATGAACTCCACGCCGGCGTCGGCCCGGTGCTCGCCGTTCCACATGAAGCGGCCGTCGGAGATGACGCCCAGCAGCGAGTCCTTGTAGCGCGTGTAGGTGGCCCAGGCCTCCTCGAAGGTCGTGGCCAGCAGGATCTTCGGCCGCGCGCGCAGCCGCAGCAGGCGGTGGCTGAGGTTGATGCCCTCGTCCATCAGCTTCTGCGTCTGCTCGAGCACCTCGGTGTACAGCATGGGCAGGTACGACGAGTAGAAGCGGACCGAGTCCTCGATCAGCAGGATGCAGCGCACGTCCCCGTAGCGGGTGTCGTGCGCGACGTTCATGTCGTCCTCGCAGTACTTGATGATGCCCGTCAGCAGCCGCACGTCGCCGGTCCACAGGAAGAAACGGTCGATGCGGCTGGCGTCGTCGCCCTCGCGCACGAACTTCAGCTCGCGCGGGTTGAAGGCAAGGTTGTAGACGGGGACCTCGGGATGCTTCTCCTTGGCCCGGGCGGCCAGCACGCCGGCCTCCATGTCGCCCAGCCGCGACATGGTGATGACCAGGTCGAAGCGGCGCGCCTCCATCAGGCTGAGAGCCTCGTCGCCGGTGGACGCGCGCGTCACGTGGGGCGGGAAGCTGAGGTTCAGCTCGCGGTACTCGCCCAGCAGCATCTCGGTCAGGCGGCCGCCTTCCTCGAGGGTGAAGGCGTCGTACAGCGACGCGACCAGGAGCACTTCCTGGACGCGGTGGGGCATCAGGTGCCCGAAGCCGGAGAACTGCCCCTCGGGCAGGCCGGCGGCGGTGGGGACGGATCGGATACTCATGGCCGCCACGCTAACCCAAGGCCCTCGAATCGGCTACCCCTATCAGAACGCGAAGCCCACGGCGAAGCGGGCGGGCGTCCCTCCGCCCCCGCCCGACGTCTCATGCAGGGCGGGCACCAGCCAGCCGCAGGCCGCGCCCAGCACCGCGCCGGCCAGCACGTCGGTGGGGAAGTGCCGCCCGGCCTCGACCCGCAGCCAGCCCGTGGTGGCGGCCGCCCCCAGGCAGCCCGCCCACACCCAGCCTCGCGACGAGGCCCCGGGGTGCAGCCGGGCGTAGGTGCCGGCGAAGAACACGGCGCCGGCGAAGGCCTGGGCCGTGTGCCCCGAGGGGAACGAGCGGTGCGCCGTCCCGCTGCGGCGCAGGTCGTCGTCGATGCGCGGATCGTCGTTGTACAGGAAGGGGCGCGGACGGCGGACGAGGTTCTTCAGCGCGAACGTCGTGCCGCCCGAGAGCAGCAGCGTCTCGCCGTACATGACCGCCAGGTGGCCCGCCTCGTCGCGGCCCGGGCCGGCGGCCATCAGCCCCACCGGCGCCAGCGCGACGACCCAGACCAGCCGGTCGGCGGCCCGGTCGGCCCCCGGCGACCAGCGGCGCGTGGCAACGCGGTCGATCGCCCACAGGTCCGCGGCAGCGAGCCGCGCGGTGGACGTGTCGGCGGGCGCGGCCGCGCGCGCCCACAGGCCCGTCCCCCAGACGGCGGCGGCCCCGCCCACGAGGGCGGCCTCGCGTCCGGTCTCGAGGTTCCAGTCGTCGGCGGCGGCCGGGCCGGACGGCGCCAGGGCCAATGCCGCGGCCAGCAACAGCATCGCGGTGGTCTTCATGCCGCAAGCCTAGCACTGTCCGGCCCGTCCCCCAAACGAAAGGGTTGTGCCTTCGAATTTGTGGCCGGCACCGTATAGTACCAGGCCTACCCTTCCACGACGTTCAGAACGCGTACTTCAAATGGTGGCGCCGTTGGCCATGACCCAGCGCTGCCGTATCGATTCTCCGTCGATAATAGCCCTCCCATCTCCTCGGCATCGCCAGGTGGGCCGGGAACCGCCTCTCCGCCAACAGCTCGCCCACCGACACCCGTTCTTCCAGGATGCCGATCTCCATCGCCGGCGTCGGGCTCCCCCGCACCTTCTCGCGCCGCCCCTTCATGTAGTTGCGCCACACCAGCAGGATCGCCAGCCGCTCCGCGCTCGCCTGCCGCCGCTTCGACCACGCGATCGTCTCGCGCTTGTGGTTCGCACTCGAGTGTCGGATCACCAGGTCCAGCAGGTTCACCTCCCACAGCGG
>DAOPJF010000496.1:0-2403 GCA_035399525.1 Candidatus Krumholzibacteriia bacterium
CAGAAGCCCATCACGCGCTCGACGCCGGCGCGGTTGTACCAGCTGCGGTCGCACAGCACCATCTCGCCACCCGCGGGCAGGTGGGCGGCGTAGCGCTGGAAGTACCACTGGCTCTGCTCGCGCTCGGTGGGCACGCCCAGGGCCATCACGCGGCAGATGCGCGGGTTCAGGCGCTCGGTGATGCACTTGATGACGCCGCCCTTGCCCGCGGCGTCGCGGCCCTCGAAGATCACGATGACCTTCAGGCCCTTCGCCTTGATCCAGTACTGCAGCTTCACCAGCTCGCCCTGCAGGCGCGCCAGCTCGGCCTCGTACATCTTGCGCGGCAGCTTCGGCCGGTCGACGGTGTGCGGCTCGTGGGCCTGGCAGTCGCCGTCGGCCTTCGGCGCGTGGTCGTGCTTGTGCTTGTGCTTGTGCTTGCCCTTGTCCTTGCCCATGGCTTCCGCCTTTCGGTCAGCCGCGCTGCGGGAAGCGGCCCGCCAGCGCCTCGCGGATGATCGCCTTGACCTCGTCGCTGAAGTCGGCGCCGAGGATCCAGTCCATGTAGCTGCGTCCCGACGGATCGAGGCTGGCCTGCTGCAGCGATTTCCCGCTGTGCTTGCCGAAGGTGAAGACCGCCTCGCCCTGGTCGTTCCAGGCGAGCTTGCGGCTGCGGTCGACGTACCTGCCCTCGTCGGGATTGCAGAAGCGGTGCAGGGCGTCGAGGTCGCGGCCGTCCAGCTCGGGGTAGCGCCCCACCTGGGCGTCGAGCACGTCGAGGGTGGCCGTCACGTCGGCCAGGGCGTCGTGGGCGCCCACCAGCTCCTTGTCGCAGTAGAAGCGGTAGGCCGCCGTCAGGTCGCGCCGCTCCATCTGGTGGAAGATGGACATGGCGTCGAAGTGGCGCACGCCCTGCAGCGTCAGCGTGCTGCCGGCCCGCTTCAGCTCGTTCAGCAGCAGCGGCAGGTCGAAGCGCGTCGAGTTGTAGCCGGCCAGGTCGGCGCCGGCGAACCACGACTCGACCTCGCCCCGCAGCTGGGCGAACGTGGGCTGGTCCTTCACGTCGGCGTCGCGGATGCCGTGCACCGCCGAGGCCTCGGGCGGGATGGGCCGCTCGGGGTTCACCAGCTGGTTCCAGCTGCGCCGGTTGCCGTCGGGCGCGACGCGGATCACGCCGATCTGCACGATGCGGTCCTTGTCGACGTCGGTGCCCGTGGTCTCGAGGTCGAACGCCACCAGCGGGCGCTGCAGGGACAGGTTGCGCATGCGCGGCCAGCCTTTCGGTTCAGGTGTGCCGTCCATTATCACCGGAGGCGGCGGCGGTGGCAAGGCGGCCGGGCGCGCGCCCTACCGCAGCACCCAGTGCCGCGCCCCCTGCCCGGCCAGGAACGCCTCGGCGCCCGCGCCGTGCAGCATGGCCAGCGTGGCCAGCAGGCCGGCCTCGAGGCAGGTGTCGCCCAGCACGGTGACCGAGCGCGGGGCGCCGGGGGCGGGCCAGCCGGTGCGCGGGTCCAGGATGTGGCCGTAGCGCACGCCGTCCATCAGCACGAACCGCCGGGCGTCGCCGCTGGTGGCCAGGGCGCCCTCGTCCAGGCGCAGCTGCAGGGCCGCGGTCGCTTCGGCTCCGGGCCGCTCGACGCCCACCTCCCACGGCGCGCCACCGCGGCGCCGGCCGACGGCCCGCAGGTCGCCGCCGAAGTTCACCAGCACGGCGGCCGCGGTGCGCTGCGCCACCAGGGCGGCCACGCGGTCGACCGCCCATTCCTTGCCCAGGCCGCCGAGGTCGATCTCCATCCCGGCCGGCAGGGTGATCTCGGGGCGGCGCCAGGTCACCTTCGACCAGCCGACCAGCGGCAGCAGCGCAGCGATGTCGGCCGGCGACGGCAGGCGCGCGCCGCCGTCGAACGTCCACGCCCGCCGCAGCACGCCCGAGGTCACGTCGAACAGGCCGCCGCTGAGGGCATGGCAGCGCGCGGCGAAGTCCAGCAGGTCGGCGGTCTCGACGTCGACGGCGACGGGGCGGCCGCCCGCCCGGTTGATGGCGGCGACCGCCCCGTCGTCACGGTAGCGGCTGTAGGTGGTCTCGATGCGCCGCGCCTCGGCCAGGGCCAGGTCGCCCAAGAGGCGCGCCTCGAGCGGATCGCCGGTCTCGACCAGCAGCTCGCAGGGCGAGGCCATGGCCGCGAACGCGACCCGGTGGTGGTCGCCGCGCCGCTCGAGCACCGGCTCCATGGTCAGAACGACACGTTGAAGCCGACCTGCACGATGTAGGCATCGACCGTCGGGAACAGGTCGTAGTCCCGCAGCACGCCGAAGGCCTCGGCCGGATGGCTCTCGCCCTTCTGCGCCAGGTACTCGGCCCGCACCGTCAGCTCGACGTTGTCGGCCACCGGCCGCCCGTACAGCAGGCCGTAGGTCCAGTCG
>DAOPJF010000497.1:0-2403 GCA_035399525.1 Candidatus Krumholzibacteriia bacterium
CCTTGGACTGCAGGTTCAGCTCCTCCAGCTTCTCGTAGGGGATCTCCAGGAACTCGCGCAACTCGGTCCGGCTCAGGTCCATCATGGTAGGTCGGTCTCCCTGGCAGGGGTGGATGGGCGTCGGCACCGGACTATTATAGTCTAAAAACTGGAAAAGTTAAGCTAAAAAATCGAGAATTGTCCGACATTGGATCAATGCATGGTGGCACATGCCGTGCAAAATGCGATTGATAACGTTAAAACAGGATGCGATTGGCCATGCCGAATGCCCGTTCGGGCCATCGCGGGAAACGACAGGATGCCACGGGGAAGGATCGGAAAGCGAGGGGCCGCAGCATGGCCGCGGCCCCGAAAAGTGACACCGATAGGCTTGGCGACACCCCGGATAGGCTAATCCGGCATTTCCATGAGCATGAGCGTCTCGATGTGGGCCGTCTGGGGGAACATGTCCAGCACCCGCAGGCGGACCGGGTGGTACCCGGCCTCGGCCAGGAGGGCCGCGTCGCGCGCCAGGGTGGCCGGATCGCAGCTCATGACCACGACCTGGCGCGGCCGGCGGGCCGCCAGGGCCGCCACGCCCTCCTTGCCCAGGCCGGTGCGGGGCGGATCCACGATGCAGCAGGCGCCCGACCAGGCCTCGGCGTCGGCCAGGTCGTCGTCGCCCAGCACCCGGGCCAGGGGTCCGGGGCGCACCGTCACCTTGCCCCGGGCCGCCGCGTCGCGCTGCACGTTGTTCTGCAGGTCGCGGCAGGCGCCCTCGTCGGCGTCGATGGCCACCACCTGGGTGAACAGGTCGGCCAGGCCCAGCGAGAACAGCCCCACGCCGCAGAACAGGTCGCCCAGCAGGCCGCCCAGGCGCCCGGCCGAGGCCAGCTCGCCCAGCCAGCCGCGCACCGTGGCCAGGGCCTCCTCGGTCACGGCGTGGTTGCCCTGGAAGAAGCTCTGGGCCGCCACCTTGTAGTTGTGGCCGGCGACCTCGTGCACCAGGTAGTCGTGGCCCCAGGCGGGCAGGTTGTTGAACAGGATGCCGACGCAGCCCGGGAACGGCGGCTGGTCGGGCTCGAGCGCCGACAGCATGCGCTTGAGCATCTTCAGCCGGGCCTGCGGGCCGAACAGCGACACCAGGAAGCGTCCGCGCCCATCCAGGCGCACCAGCACCTGCTCGACCGGCGGCAAGAGGCGCAGCCAGGGCAGGATGTCCCGGTTGAACTCCTCGGGCATCAGCAGGCACGCGTCCAGGGGCACCACCTCGTTGGTGCCGCGGCGCATCAGGCCCAGGGGGCCGGCCGGGTGGGCGTACAGGCGGATGCGGTTGCGGTAGCCCAGGTCGCCGCCCGTGGCGGAAGGGCCCTCGAGGATGTCCGTGACGTCCATGCGGCCCAGGCGCTGGAAGCAGTCCACCACGATGGCGGCCTTGGCGGCGCGCTGGGCCGCGGGCACCAGGTGCTGCAGGTCGCAGCCCCCGCAGGCGCCGTAGTAGGGGCAGGGGGCGTCGCGGCGGTCGGGTCCCGCCTCGACCACCTCGACGAGGTCGGCCTGCAGGAACCCCCGCTTGCGCTGGGTCACCCGGGCGCGCACCCGGTCGCCCGGGGCCGCCAGGGGTACGAACACGGCCTGGCCCTCGTGGCGGGCCAGGCCCGCCCCTCCGGTGACCAGCTTGTCGATGACCAGGTCCAGGACCTCGTCGGCCGCCGCGGCGGCGTTGCCTTCCGGCGCTTTGTCGTTCATCATGGGCGCAACAGTAGCACGCGCCCGCCGCCCCGGCCAGTTCACCGTGCGCGGGCGCCCGCCCTGGACCCGATGGTATGCCATGATCCGTCGCCTGCCGCCCAACCTGCCCACGGGCGCCCTGGCCTGCACCGGGCTGGTGCTGCTGCTGGCCGGGCTGGGCGCCGGCTGCGCCCCCAAGCGGGTGGTCGACGGCCAGGCGGTGTACGGCAACGAGACGCCGCCGCCCCGCAAGCCGCCGTCGCGCAGCCCGGCGACCACGATCCCGCCGCAGGCCTCGACCTCGGTTCCCGTCGAACCGGATTCGACGGGACAGGACGCCCCGGTGACCCCGGGCAGCGTCACCCTGGGCGTGCAGGCGGCCGGCCTGGCCCTCGACCAGCTGGGCAAGCCCTACCGCTGGGGCGCCTCGGGGCCCGACGCCTTCGACTGCAGCGGCCTGGTGGTGCACGTGTTCGGCGAGCTGGGATTGGCGCTGCCCCGCACCGCCAGCGAGCAGGCCGCCCGCGGCCAGCCGGTGTCCCGCGGCGACCTGCAGCCCGGCGACCTCGTGTTCTTCTGCATCGACGGGCGGGCCATCGACCACGTGGGCATCGTCACCGACGACCACACCTTCGTGCACGCGCCGCGCCGCGACCTCCCGGTGACCACCGAGAGCCTGGATGACGACTGGTG
>DAOPJF010000498.1:0-2392 GCA_035399525.1 Candidatus Krumholzibacteriia bacterium
GTGAACGGCAGCTCGAAGGCCGCACACTTCAGGTGGCTCATCAGGATGACCAGGTTGTCCGGGTCGAGGGTCGCGTGCTCGGGGCTGCGCCCGAAGAAGTAGTCGGGATTGGTGATCACGTACTGGTCGGCCGGGCTGCTCGAGGCCACCAGCACGACGCAGCTGAGGCTCTGCCGCCGACCCGCGCGCCCGGCCTGCTGCCACGTGCTGGCGATGGTGCCGGCATAGCCCGCCATGATGCACACGTCCAGCCGCCCGATGTCGATGCCCAGCTCGAGCGCGTTGGTCGAGACGACCGTGGTGACGCTGCCGTCCCTGAGGCCCTGCTCGATCGCCCGCCGCTCGTTGGGCAGGTAGCCGCCGCGGTAGCCCCGCACGTCGCCGCTGCGGATCCCCACGCGCCGGCCCGCCTTCTCCAGGTAGGTCAAGAGCAGCTCGACCCTCATGCGGCTGCGCGCGAACACGATCATCTGGCAGCCCGTGGCCATGAACCGCTCGGCGATGCCGCGGGTCACCTTGATCACCGACTGGCGGATGCCCAGCTCGCTGTTGACCACCGGCGGGTTGTAGAAGATGAAGTGCTTCTCGCCCCGCGGCGCGCCATTCCTCTCGACAACCGCCACCTCGCGCCCGACCAGGCGCTCGGCCAGTTCCTGCGGGTTGGCGATGGTCGCCGAGCAGCAGATGAAGACCGGGTCGGCGCCGTAGAAGCGCGCGATGCGCTGCAGGCGCCTGAGCACGTTGGCCACGTGGCTGCCGAACACGCCGCGGTAGTGGTGCACCTCGTCGACGACCACGTAGCGCAGGTTCTCGAACAGCTTCACCCACAGCGTGTGGTGCGGCAGGATCCCCTGGTGCAGCATGTCCGGGTTCGTCACCACGATGTGCCCGCTCGAGCGGATCGCCCGCCGCGCCGTCTCGGGCGTGTCGCCGTCGAAGGTGAACGTCTTGATGTCCGCGCCCAGCGCCGTCACCAGGTCGTGCACCTCGTGCATCTGGTCCTGGCTCAATGCCTTCGTGGGGAACAGGTACAGGGCCCGCGCCTGCGGGTCGCGCAGGATGGTGTCCAGAACCGGCAGGTTGTAGCACAGGGTCTTGCCGCTGGCCGTCGGCGTGGGCACCACCAGCGAGCGGCCGGACAGCGCCAGCCGCACCGCTTCGGCCTGGTGCGAATAAAGCTTCTCGATGCCCCGCCCGGCCAGCACGGCGGCCAGCCGCGGATCGAGTTCGGCCGGGATGTCGGCGTGGACGGCGGGCTCGGGCGGCAGCACCTCCCAGCGCGTGACATTCCTCAGGAACGCCGCGTCGCCGCGCAGCTGGTCCAGCAGTTGGGCGAGGTTCACGCGGGCCTCCCTGCCGCCGCGGCGGCGGTTCAGGCCTTGGGCTCGTCGTTCGGCTTGCTCGCGGTCGAATTGCTGCTGTTGGTCGTGCGCCCGGCCTCGTCGATCTCGCGCTTGACCTCGTCCGAGGCGGCCTGCGTCGCCGACTTGAACTTGCGGATCGACTTGCCCATGGCCTCGGCGATCTCGGGCAGGCGCTTGGGCCCGAACACCAGCAGCACGATCACGAGGATCAGGATGATCTCCGGACCGCCGATGCCGCCGGGAATGAACGCAAGGGGCAGGATCATGTCAGGACCTCCGTCCTAGCGGTACCACCTGAGGATCTGCGAGGCGACGAAGACGCCGATCACGCTCATCAGGTTGAAATGCAGCTGGAACCCGAACGTCACCTCGATGATGACCAGGTTCACGTGCGCCGTCGGCAGGCCGAACGGCACGTAGCGGACGAACAGCTGGTGCGCCACGCTCCCTTCGCTCAGGAACAGGCCGATCACCTCGCTGAAGATCGCGCCGATCAGGACGCCCAGGAGCAGGGTCAGCACCACCGTGCCGAGGGACTTTCGCATGCGCTCGCCGCCTTCGCGTCGGGACTGTCCGGCCCGCGGGCCGGCGCCTCGCCGGTGACTCGGGGCCGCACCGGGCCGACAGGATAGGCTCCCGTCCCGGCGCGGACCACAGGAAGTTTTTTCAGGGGCGCACCGCCGGCCCCGCCAGCGCCTCGCGCACCCGCGTCCAGTCCTCACCCAGCACCAGGACGGCATCCTCGCTGCAGCGCCCGTCCCACTCCCGGACCACCGGCAACCCGCCCAGGCGGGCGGCCAGCCGTGCCGCCGCCGCCTGGTCCAGCCGCCGGTTCACCAGCAGCGACGCGGGCACCGCACCGTCCGCGTTCCCGACCCCGCCGACCACCAGGCCGGCCGCCGCCAGGCTTCGGCCCAGGTCGCGGGCCAGGCCGGTCGCCCCGCTGCCGTTGAGCACCCGCAGGTGCACCGGCGCGTCAGGAACCGGGATCGTCGCGGCCGGCTCGGCCGTCGCCCCGTTCCGCAGGC
>DAOPJF010000499.1:0-2389 GCA_035399525.1 Candidatus Krumholzibacteriia bacterium
TCCGCGCCGAGAACCTGTCGGCGGCCGCGCGCATCACCTTCGACGCCGAGAAGCCGACCATCTTCTTCAAGACGATCCTGAGGGGCCTGGCCAAGTACCTGGCCAGCCGCGGCGTGAAGAAGGAGGGCGGCGAGCTGGCGGGCTGGCTGGCCACCATCGCCGGCGCGGTGACCGAGAGCGCCGACACCCGCAGCTGGATGACCTTGCCCGCGGACGTGCACCTCGTGCGGCTGACCTTGCCGGCGGGCACCTACGACCTGAAGGTGGCGATGACCGGCCGCGACGGCCGGCCCATGGGCGAGCAGACCATCCCGGCGGTCGAGGTGCGGCCGGGCGACTGGACGTTCGTCTCGCGCCGCGTGTTCTGATCCGCATCCGGTCCCGGACGCAGGAGAGCCGGCCCCCGGGGGGAGCCGGCTCTCCTGCTGCCTGCCGCGTGTCCGCGGCTAGCGGTAGTCGGCCTTCACCGTGCTCCAGGCCACGGGCACGTTGTCCACGCCCGCGTCGTCCCAGTTGATCACGACGTAGGCGTCGCCGAACCACGAGTCGCTCCAGACACCGTCGGTGTTGGTGCGCAGCCAGCCGTCGGTCTGGTCCGAGCCGTTCGCGAAGAACAGGAACGACTTGGTGACCGTCTCCCACATCACGGTGTAGGTGCCGGGGTTCAGGCCGTAGGTGAGGTTCGAGAAGTCGAACGTCACGGCCTGGGTGCCGCGGTTGAAGTCGAGGATCTTCTCGACGCGGCAGAGCTCGGTGTCGCTGTCGTCGTACAGCACGCAGGCGACGGTGTCGCCGGCGGCCAGGCAGGCCTGGCTGCCGTACATGATGCTCGAGTCGACCTCGAGGCGGAACGTGACGTCCAGCAGCTGGGCCGTGCAGTCGGCCGTGAACTGCTGGCCGACGTGGGTCGTGCCGACGAACGGCACCTGGCCCACCAGCATCATGTTCGTGCCGTTGGGATTGTCCAGGCCGGTGGTGCACTGCGCCAGGGCACCCTGAGGCAGGGCCAGGCCCGCGCCCAGCACACACAGAATCAAGACCGCAAGCTTCTTCATGGCGCCCTCCTGGCGATGATGGATCCCCGCGTCCCCATGGTGGACCCGGGCCGCCGGCGTCGGCCGGCAGGCTGTACATCGACCCGGAGGCGCAGATCCTTTACGGATTATCCCGCGGGAATCGCCAGTGGCTGGAAGGTGTTGACCGAAAACGGCTTGCGCTGCAGTTGAAAGCGGTCGGCGAACAACCGGCGCACCAGGGCGGCGCGCTGGAAGGGCCACAGGTCGGCGCTCCAGGGGCCGGTCTCGTTCGGGGCGACCGTGCGGCCGAGGAGGTCGCGGTAGAACGCGGCCAGCACGGCCTGGTCGGTGCCGCCCGCCGAATCGGCGTAGGCGGCGGAGGCATAGCGCGCGACGCGGCTGCGCCACGGCTCGGGCAGGTCGGGCAGCGGCGCCAGCTCGGGGGGCGGTGCCGGCCGACGACCGGCCGCGGCCAGCGCGGCGTACTCGGGGCTCGCCAGCATGGCCTGCGCCCAGCGCGACCGGGCATCGGCCGCGAGCGCGTCGTGCCACGCGGTCCGCTCGGCGTCGGTGGGGCGGCGTCCGACCACGCCCGGGTAGACCGCCGCGATCCAGGCGTCGCCGGCCACGGGTCCCGCCTCGGGCCCGACCAGGTCGCCGACCGCCAGCACGCGCACGGCCCGCGGCCCCACCCGCATGTGGCCGTGCCAGGATTCGGGCAGGGCGTGGGTCACGGCGGTCGCCGCCAGGCCCATCACGACCGCCAGCTGCCACAGGGGACGTCCATCCAGCCAATCGAAGGCCCACAGCCCCAGGGCGGCGCCCGTCAGCACCACCAGCAGCGGGTTGGGCCAGTGCACCAGGGCGAAGACCAGGCCGCACGCGAGCGACGTGCCGCGGCGGCCCAGGCCGAGCGCGCGCAGGCGGGCGGCGGGCACGGCCAGGAAGACCGTCAACTGCACGTACGCGTAGAGGGGATACAGGGCCAGCGAGACCAGCGTGCCCCCCTGCCCCGCCGCGGCCGCGGCGCCGCCGGCAGCCAGCCCGCCGACGCCCAGGGGCAGCAGGATGATCGCGGCATCCGCCGCCAGGCGGACGGGACGGGGACGCCATGGCCGGCGGCCGCGCGCCCGGTCCAGGCTGCGATCCCGCCAGGCGAGCACGGCCAGCGCCGTGCCCAGGGCGCCGCCGGCGATCCAGGCCGCCGGACCGGGGCCGTCGGCGCCCAGCACCAGCCACACGCCCGACAGCAGGAGCGGGTGAAGCAGCAGCTCGGCGAAGGGACGCTGACGACCGAGGGCGCGCGCGTGGCTCGCGGCCGCGAACAGCAGCAGGGCGGCCGCGGCGGCCGCCACGACCGCGACCGGGCCGGC
>DAOPJF010000500.1:0-2379 GCA_035399525.1 Candidatus Krumholzibacteriia bacterium
CTTGCCGAGGCTGTCGACGCCCGGGAACTGCTGGTCGGTCTGCAGCATCGAGCGCGTCTGGTTGTCGTACAGGGTGAACGACCAGAAGTCCTTGGCCGGCACGTCGGGCGGCAGGTGGATCCTGAAGGTCTTGCCGCCGTCGAGGGCGTTGCCGTCCTTGTCGAGATAGGCGATCAGGTACTGGGAGCCCACGCCGACGTTCCGCATGGCCATGGCGGGCGTGATGCCCGTGGCGTAGAAGTGCATGTAGGTGCGGGCGTCCAGCATCGTGGCGCCGTCGGCCAGGAAGTCGTAGTGCCCGCCGGGCAGGGGATTGGTCCAGACCCGCTCGCCAGGGTAGACATAGAAGATCTCGTCCCGCGGCCGCGAGGTCAGGGCCTGGGCGGTCACCGAGCCGATCTTCGCGGCATCGGTGAGGATCCCCTTCATCCGCTCGTCGGGATTGAAAGGCTTGCCCTTCTCGATGCCGATCGCCGCCAGCATGCCGCGGATCTCGGGATCCAGGCCGGTGGCCGGCTCGGCCTGGACGGTCGCGTTGACCTCTTCCCAATAGCCGAAATCCATGCGGTGGATGGTGTTGTGGGCGTTCCCCGACACGTTGATGAAGTTGATCTTCGGCGGGTTGTCCTTCTGCGACAGGGCGTAGGCGCGGAACTTGGTCTTGGTGTCCTCGACGGCCTTCCTGGTCGATCCGTCCACCTGGAAGCCGCGCCACACCACCCAGTTGCCGAAGGTGTTGGTCCGCACGACGAAGTAGCCGTCGGGCAGGTCGCCGGCGTAGCCCGGCGGCACCAGCAGGAACCTGCCGCCCTGTCCCTTGTCCGGACCGGCGTTGCCGAAATCGGCCACGTACTGGAACCAGGCGTCGTCGATGATGCCCAGGACCCGCGGCGGCGTCTCGATCACCATGGGCTCGTCGCCCAGCTCGACCCACATGACCTGGTAGACCGACACCGTGTTCGGGGTCAGCCACAGGGACTTGGAGTCCATGAGGTTCTCGAACAGCATCGCCGTGGTGTTGGGCGGGCCGAACTTGCGCAGCCCCGCCTCCATGGCGGACATCGACGCCACCGGCAAGGTGGCCAGGAACGCCTGGGTCGCGCGCTGCAGGTCCAGGTTGTCGTAGACCTTCTGCGTCGTCGCCGCGTCGGGCACGCCGTCGAACGACGTCAGCGTGCCGATGCTCGTCTCGAGGCGCTCGGGCGTGGTGATGCCCTCGGGGATGTCCGTGGTCATCTTCATCCTCGGGGCCTCGGCGCGCACGTCGGCCGCGCCCAGGACGCCCGTCAGCATCGCGCCGGCCGCCAGGACCAGCAGTGCCGTCTTCTTCATGGGGTTTCTCCTCCTCGGGGAAGTCCACTCACTCGTCGTGTCCGCGTCCTTGCTCAGTCCCGCGCATACAGCGCGCTCTCCCAGATCCGTACCAGCGTCGCCAGCACCACCTTGGGGTCGTCCTGCGGGAACGAACCGAATGCGGGAATCAGCACGCCGGCGTTCAGGCGAACCAGCGCCACGCCCATGTCCCGCGCCTCGAACGCCGGCACCAGGCCTTCGGCCTGCTGCGCGGCGATGCGGAAGGCGATGGCCTCGTCCCAGCGGCCCAGGAACAGGCCCCAGGCCGCTTCGAGCTTCTCATCCATGGGCGCCGCCTCGACCACCGCCCGCACCACCGGCCCATGGTCGACCATGGTCTGCACCACGCCAGCCAGCGACACCCGCAGCGCCTCGCGGGGCTCCCCGATCCCGAGGATCCAGGGGTTCGCCGTCTCGTGCATGATCCGCTCGATCTCCTCGAGCAGGGCCAGGACCAGGTGGTGCACATCGTCGAAATAGCGGTAGAAAGCGGGCCGACTGAGCGGCGTGCCCTCCATGAGCGCAGCCACCGTCATGTCGCGGAAGTTGTTGTCCCGCAAGTAGTTTATGGCATGGGCCATGATGATGCCGCGGGCCTCTTCCGGCGCGTGGCGCCGGGAGGTGCGGGACGGGCGGGCGGGCGTGTTGCTTGCTGACGTCATGTCAACATGATGTTGACACGGTGTCAACTTGTCAAGGATAAATCCCATCCAATTTCAAGGTGAGAACGCGCTCCTATGCGGTCGTCCCGAACCGGTGCGCCGTCCGCTTGCAGATGCCCACGAGCATCAGCATCACCGGCACTTCGATCAGCACGCCCACCACCGTGGCCAGGGCCGCGCCCGAGGACAGGCCGAACAGCATCACCGCCGTGGCGATGGCCACTTCGAAGTGGTTCGAGGCGCCGATCAGCGCCGAGGGCGCCGCGTCGCGGTACTCCAGGCCCAGCCGGCGCGCCGCCGCCCAGGTCAGGGCGAAGATCAGCACCGTCTGCAGGAACAGCGGCACCGCGATCCAGAGGATGGT
>DAOPJF010000501.1:0-2369 GCA_035399525.1 Candidatus Krumholzibacteriia bacterium
AGTCGATCGCTGCCGCTGGTTCCCCTTGGCAGGGGCAAGCAATGTACTCAAGGTCCCAAGCCGTGTCAAACACTTTTTTGGCTTTTTTCGGAACCTGAGCTGCCCGGTTTTCCAACACCTTGCGGCGGTCCGCCGGGCAATCGATGCCCGGGCCGACCAACCGGTCCCGCCCGGGCAACGAGGGCGGAATCTATATCCGGCCCCGGTCACTGTCAAAAAGAAAAAGCAAGTTTTTCCAAATTTCTTACGCGCCCCCGGAACCGGCCGTTTCGGCGCGATTTCCAAGGGTTTAGCGCGCCCGGACCGCCCGTGTCCGGATGGCCCGGAAGCCCCGTGGGCCCCTGGACACGGCCCCGGAGGGGGTCCGGCCAACCCGCCCCGCGCCTTGGATTTGCGCCGGCGGGCCCGGGTCCGCCCCATGCAAGGGGTGAACCAGCCTTGCCGCGGGGCCGCGCCGGCCCCACCTTGGGTGCCGGATGGCCCCAGATCACGCTTGTGGGAGCCGGGCCGGGTGGGCCATAGTGGCCGTTCGCCCGCCCCGATCCCGCGCCCAGGCCGCACGGAGGCAGCATGCGCCGGTTGCTGAACATCACGATCCCCCGCCCCTGGGTGCGCGGCCTGCTGTGGACGGGCCTCGTGCTCTTCGTCGCCGCGCTGGTCGGCACCTTCGTGGGGCTGGACCGCATGTCCCGGGACCTGCCCTCGCTGGACGCGCTGCAGGCCATCGATCCGTCGGTCAAGACGGTGATCTTCGCCGCCAACGGCGACACCCTGAGGGAATTCTACACGGAGAACCGGACCATCGTGCCGCTGTCGCGCATCCCGCGCCGGCTGCAGGAGGCCGTGGTCGCGGTGGAGGACCGGCGCTTCTACCAGCACTACGGCGTGGACCTGCGCCGCCTGGTGGGCTCGGTGTGGATCAACCTGACCACCAGCCGCAGCCCCGGCGGCAGCACACTGACCCAGCAGCTGGCGCGCAATCTCTTCCCGAAGCTGCTGCCGAGCGAGAAGCGGGTCACGCGCAAGATCCGCGAGTGGGTGGTGGCCGCGCAGATCGAGTCCATCTACACGAAGGACGAGATCCTGGCGATGTACCTGAATCAGATCTACCTGGGCAAGGGCGCCTACGGCGTGCAGGCCGCCTCGCGCACCTTCTTCGGCAAGGACGTGTGGGACCTGGGCGACGCCGAGTGCACGATGATCGCCGGCATGATCCAGCTGCCCGAGCGCTACTCGCCCTTCAAGCACCTGGACCGCGCCTACACGCGCCGCGCGACGGTGCTCGAGACGATGATCTCGGCGGGCTACCTGACGCGCGCCGAGGCCGAGGCCATCGGCGCCACCGAGGTGCACCCGGTCGAGGGCGCGGGCGACGATCGTCCCGCGGGCTTCGCCGCCTACTTCGTCGAGGAGGTGCGCAAGCAGCTCGAGGACCAGTACGGCGCCGAGCGCCTGTACCAGGACGGCCTGCGCGTGTGGACCACGCTGGTGCCGCGCTACCAGACCTGGATGGAAGAGGCGCTGGAAGCCCACCTGCGCACCGAGGAGAACGAGCGCCATTTCCCCATGACCAAGGCGCGCTACGACAGCCTGACCGCGGCCGGGCAGCGCCCCGCGACCATCGAGTACCTGCAGGGCGCGGCGCTGCTGCAGGACGTGCGCACGGGCGCCATCCTGGGCATGGTCGGCGGCCGCTCGTTCGCCGACAGCCGCTGGAACATGGCCACGCAGGCGACGCGGCAGCCGGGCTCGATCTTCAAGCCCTTCGTGTACCTGACGGCGCTCGAGCACGGCTACACCGCCGCGTCGGTGCTGATGGACACGCCCTTCGTGCTGGACACGGGCGTGTCGCTGTGGCGGCCGAAGAACTTCAGCGGCCGCTTCGAGGGCCCCATGACCCTGCGCTACGCGCTGAGCCGCTCGGTGAACACGCCCACGGCGAAGCTGTACCTGGACTTCGGCCTGGCCCCCGTGCTGGAGAACGTGGAGAAGCTGGGCTTCACCACCGAGCTGCCGCGCGTGCCGGCGCTGTTCCTGGGCGCGGGCGAGGTCACGCTGCGCGAGGTGACGGCCGCCTACAGCACGTTCGCCAACCACGGCGTGTACGTGAAGCAGCACCTGATCACGCGCGTGGAGAGCGCCGACGGCGAGATCCTGTGGGAGAACCGCATCGAGCAGCGCGAGGCCCTCGATCCGGCCGAGGCCTACATGATGACCAACCTGCTGAACACGACGCTGGTCGAGGGCACGGGCAAGGCGGCGCGCTGGCGCGGCTTCACCAAGACGGGCGCCGGCAAGACCGGCACCACCAACGAGAGCACCAACGCCTGGTTCTGCGGCTTCACCCCCAGCTTCTGCGGCGGCGTGTG
>DAOPJF010000502.1:0-2357 GCA_035399525.1 Candidatus Krumholzibacteriia bacterium
TGGCGCTTCCGCGCGATTTCGCGTCCCCTTCGTCTAGTGGTTAGGACACCGCCCTTTCACGGCGGCAACACGGGTTCGAGCCCCGTAGGGGACGCCACGAGATGACGCAAGAGCGGCTCCCTTCCGGGAGCCGCTCTTCGTGTCTTCCGCGTGATCCCGCCGCCGCTACCAATCGACCTCGACCACGTAGACGTTGGGTTCGCCGGCGCCGTAGTTCCCGAACACGATCGACTGCCCGTCGTCCGCCCAGCGCGGCCAGTAGCCGCCGTCGACGGTCACCTGCAGGCTGGCCAGGTCGTCCAGCGCCACCACCCAAACTTCCATGAAGCCGCTGTTGGTCGACTCGTACGCGATCTGCGTGCCGTCGGGCGACCAGTCGGGATGGCCCTCGTAGCCGGGCTCGGGCGTGATGCGCTCGAGGCTGCCGTCGGACAACGTGACGATGTAGAGAGCCGGCAGGCCGGTCGGGGTGCCCTCGCAGACAAGCGCGTCCGAAAGCGGCGACCAGCCGGGGGTCCGCATGTAGGCCCCCGTTCCGACGTACGTGACCTGGGTGGCATCGCTGCCGTCGGCCGCGAGCGTCCAGATCTCCTGCGAACCGGACCGATTGGACGAGAAGGCGATTCTCGCGCCGTCCGGCGACCAGGCCGGATCGCCGTCGTCCCAGGCGCCGCTGGTCAGGGCCGTCGGCACCGGCGACGCGGCCGACAGGTCGATGACCCAGAGATTCTTGTCCCCGGTGCGGTCCGACTCGAACACGATGCGCGTGCCGTCGGGCGAGAAGTCGGGTGACGTGTCGAAGCCCGGATCCGTCGTCAGCTGCTCCATCGTGCCGCCGGCCGCGGGCATGCGCCACAGGTCGCGGTTGCCGTTCACGTCGCGTTCGAACAGCACCCACTGGCCGTCGGGCGAGTACACGGGATTCGCCTCGTACACGTCGTTGTCCGTCAGCTGGTGGATCACCGGCTGGTGGACCACCGGCGGCGGCGTGCTCTTGTCGTCGCTGCAGCCGGCCAGGGCGGCCAGCAACGCCGCGACCGCAACCATCGAGGCCATGGATTTCGAGATCTTCGTCTTGCCCATCATGGTCGTCTTCTCCTCGCTCCGCACCGCATGGGCCCACCGCGGCCCATCCGTTTGATTATCGTTCGCAATCCGAAGAACTTGAGGGCCCGGGCGAGCGGGCGGCGACTCAACGGACCAGGGTCACCGAACCGCGGGCGGTCGCGCCGGCGGCGCGCATCAGGTACAGGTAGCGGCCCGAGGCGGCGGCGGCGCCGGCATCGGTGTCGCCGCGCCACTGGATCGACACCTGGCCGCCGGCCTCGACGCCGCCCTGCAGGGTCCGGACCAGACCGCCGCGCACGTCGTAGATGCGCAGCTCGGCCCGGCCAGCTCCCAGGGCGCCCGCGGGCAGCTCCATGGCGATCGTGGTCAGCGGATTGCAGGGGTTCGGCCAGGCCGTGCTGGCGGCCAGGGCGCCGGCGGCGTCGCGGCCGGCCAGGAAGCCGGCCAGCTGCTCGGCCAGGCCGGGCACCAGGTCCGGGCGCAGCAGGTCATGGTTCTCGATCGAGCCGTTGGCGGTGGCCAGGTCGCCGCCGAACAGGAAGCGGATGTCCTCGGCCAGGATCTCCCGCGGCCGGTCGGCGTGGATCGCGTCGGCGCTGTAGGTGACCTCGTCCAGGCTGCGCAGGGCCAGGTAGGCGTCCCAGCGGCCGGCCTGGCCGTCGATGAAGGCCGAGGTCAGGACGTGGCCCATCTCGTGGGTCGTGATGTAGGCCACGGTCTGCGCGGCCACCGGGCCGGTGCCGGGGGCCAGGACGATGGCGCCGGGAACCGCATAGCTGCTGGCCAGGGCGGCGGTCGGCGCCGGCAGGATGAAGACCTCGACCGCGACGTCGGTCGCGAAGCCGCGCATGGCCTCCAGCGCGTCGCTGACGACGGCCGCGTCGAACGGGTACCACGCGCCGCCGGCGGCCAGGGCCAGCGCGCCGATCGCCGGGTGCGTGTAGACGGGACGGCCGTCGCGGTCGGCGACCGCGGCGGCGGCGATCTCGTCGGCCCCGTGGATGGTCGCGGTGATGCCGTTGGCGAAGGTGACCGCCTGGCCCGCCAGGGCCCGCGGAGCGACCACCAGCAACGCCGCCATCAGCGCCGTCGCGAAGGTGATGCTGCCGCGGCTGGTCATCATCGGGTCGCTCCATCCATCATCGGGAAGCCTGGTCCTCGTCCGTCCCTCGTCCGCCATCGCGGCGGGTCCTGCGCCGGATGTCGCAGTTTCCGTTCCAGCATCCGCCCCGCGAAACGGGCCCGGGACCGCGGACGCCCGATTTCCCCGGGCACCGCGCCGAGCGTTG
>DAOPJF010000503.1:0-2315 GCA_035399525.1 Candidatus Krumholzibacteriia bacterium
CGTTGTAGTCCTGGACCCAACCCAGCCGCGGATCGAGCTCGCCCTCGAGTCCCAGCACCACCGTGTAGGTGTGCCCGTGCAGCCGGCGGCACTTGTGCCCCTCCGGGACCTCGGGCAGCCAGTGGGCGGCATCGAAACTGAAGCTCTTGGTGATCCGGCAGCGCATGTCCTGTCGTTCCTTTCGGTTCCCCGTGTGTCCGTCCGTGCCAAGAAAATGCCGCGGCGCCTCCGGCGCAACGATCGATCCCCCGCAAAAATCCGTCAATAGGGCCGATGGCCGGCCGAAAACCGGGGGGAACTCCGCCCAGGCGGCGCTCCGGGCACGGCCCGGCGCCGCATCGACGTTTCGCAGCGAGGATCGCCGTGGCCAATCTGACGATCGACAGCGAAAACACTGCGACCGCCGCCGGGGCGGCCGCCGACCCCGTGGCCGACGCGCTGCAGGCCGCGGCACTCGACCGCGCCGCCGCCGGCGACGGGCCCGACGTGATGCCCATGCTGCGCAAGGGGCTCGAGGAGCTCGGTGCGCTGGGCCAGGTGAAGGAATTCCCTATCTGGTTCGTGCGCTTCGCCGAGCGCACCGGCCTGCGCGTGCTGCTGCTGAAGCGCTGGACCAGCGGGCTGCAGGTGTTCCTCGAGGCCAACATCCGCATGCCCAAGGAGGCCAAGCAGAAACGGGCCGACGGGCGGGCGCCGATCCCCAGCGTCCCTGGCGACATCTTCCAGACCGTGGGCGAGGAGGCCAGCGTGTACGCCGGCCCCGTGCCCGCCAAGCATTTTCCGCTGGACCTGACCATCATGCTGGGCCGCGGCAGCCGGGACCGGCACATCGTGCTGCTGCCCCTGCCGGCGCAGAACCACTGGAACACGTTCCTGTACATGGACAGCGGCGAGACCTCGGGGCGTGCCCTGGGCGTGGCCGAAGTGCTGGCCCACTACGCCCTGATGCGCATGTCGCTGCTGCAGAAGGGATCGGTGTCGGCCCGCAGCCGCACCGGCGAGATCCTGCGCGCCGAGCTGGCCCGTCGGGCCGAGCTGCAGGTCAAGCGCGACCGGGCGCTCGTGCCCGAGGCGGCCGCCGAACCTTCGCCCATCCCTGCGGACGAGATCGGCTCGCAGTGGCTGGACAGCCCGACGCCGGCGGCACCGGACCCGGCCGCCGCGGCGCGCTCCCGCCCGCAGGCGTGGGGCGGGGACGGCGCCGACGCGCCCGAGGCCGATCCGTTCGTGGCCGGCGACACCAGCGGCGACGCGACCGTCGAGGCCATCGAGGAGGCGTCGCCCAGTCCGACGCCGCGGCGCCGCACGCGGGGCCTGGAGGCCACGGCCGCGGCCCTGCCCGAAGCGCCGCCCTGGGACGAGGCCGCCCGCACGGGCAGGCTGACTCCCGAGATGATCTTCGAGCACAGCGGCGAACTGCCGGCCCTGCCGCGGGCCGCGGCCCACATCATGGCCGTCATCGAGGACCCCCGGACCACAGCCACCAGCCTCGAGAAGGCCCTGGCCATGGACCAGGCCCTGACGGCCAAGGTGCTGCGCATCGCCAACAGCCCGTTCTACGGGGCGGTGCGCGAGATCCGCACCGTCAGCGAGGCGATCGTGCGGCTGGGCTTCGTCGCCATCCGCAACTGGACGCTGGTGACGGCGGCCCGCTCGATCTTCCTGACCCCCGGCGCCGGCATGCTCTACCGCAGCATCTGGAAGCAGTCGGTGCTGTCGGCCATGGCGGCGCAGCTGGTGGCGCAGGTCGCGCGCGGGCGCGAACCCGAGAGCGTGTTCATCGGCGGCCTGATGCAGAACATCGGGCAGCTGGTGCTGGCCCGCAGCCACCCCGAGCTGTTCCAGGAGATCCTGGGCGAGTCGTCGCGCCTGCAGCAGCCCTACCACGAGGTCGAGCGGCGCCTGCTGGGCTTCGACCACGGCGAGCTGGGCGCCCTGCTGATCCGCGAGTGGAACCTGACGGCCGAGCTCGAGCAGGCCGTGCGCTGGCACCACCGCTACGACCACGAGGACGCGCAGAACGCGCGCATGGCCGCCATGATCGCCCTGGGCGAGGAAGTGGCGCTGTGCAGCGGCGCCGAGCCCGACCCCGAGAACCCGGGCGCCATGCCGCCGCCGAGCGCCGCCGCGGCGTTCCTGGGCGTGAGCGGGGCGCAGCTCGCCGAGTTGCACCGCCGGGCGCAGGAGCTGCACATCGATCCGCACTTCTTCACGTAGGTCGGGGCCGCCCTAGTCCTGCGGCGGCTCGAAGTGGCGACGGCAGCGCGCCTCGTAGGTCTCGGCCGCGCCCACGACCACCTGCTCGGTGGCGCGCG
>DAOPJF010000504.1:0-2310 GCA_035399525.1 Candidatus Krumholzibacteriia bacterium
TCTTGTTCGGCGCCTTCGCGGCGGCGCTGCCGGTCATCATCCACTTCCTGAGCCGACGGCGCGTGCGGCGCGTGCCGTTCAGCGACCTGCGGTTCCTGGACGAGTCGCAGTCCGCGCGCGCGCGCAGCCTGGGCGTGCGCCGTTGGCTGCTGCTGCTGCTGCGGGTGCTGGCGGTGCTGCTGCTGGCCCTGGCCTCCGCCGCTCCCCGCTGGGGCGGCCTGGCCGCAGCCGGCAGCCGCGCCGTGCTGCTGATCGTCGACACCAGCGCGAGCATGGGCACCCAGACCGCCGGCGGCACGCGCCTGGCCGAAGCGGTGTCCGACGCCCGCGCCCTGCTGGCGGCCCTGCCCGGCGATACGGCGGTGCAGATCATCGCCGCCGGTTCGCCCGCCGATGCGGTGTTCACCGAATGGCTGCCCGCGGGTGCCGGCGCCGACCGTGGCCTCGACGCGCTGCGGGCCGGCGACGGCGGCCTGGACCTGGCCGCGGTCCTGCGCCTGGCCGCGCGCCAGGTCGTGCATGCGCCAGGGCCCGTGGTCGATGTCATCCTGCTGGGCGACCTGCAGGAACTGCCCGACGATCCCGACCTCGCGGAGGCCGCCCGGATGCTGGCCGACGCGGGCGAGGTCCGCCTGGTGCCGCGCCGCTTCGGCGAACCGGTGGACCAGGGCGGGGTGCTGGCGGTGCGGCTGCCCGGGCGCGTGGTGCCGGCGGGAGAGGCGGCCACGGTCGAGGCCCGCGTGCTGCCGGCGCGGACCGATCAGGCGTTCACGCTGGTCCTGGACGATCGTCCCGTCGCCGAAGCCGTCGCGGCCGGCCCCGCGGGCGTCGAGCAGGTCCTGGGGTTCGCCGTCAGCATGCCGGCCGCGGGGCTGCACCAGGGCTCGGTGCGCAAGGAGAGCGACGCCTTCCCGGCCGACGATGCGCGGCCCTTCGCCCTGGCGGTGCCGGCGGGGATCCCCGTGCTCGTGGTGCATGGTCCCGACCGGGCCGTCGACGGCGCCCTGGGCCGGGGAGGATGGCGTGTGCTGGCCGAGGCCCTCGCCCCCGGCGGCGGCGACGGCCTGTTCCGGGTGTCGGCAGTCCCGTCGGACGAGGTCACCACCGGCGCCGTGACGGCGGCGGCCCTGGTGGCGCTGGTCGATCCGCAGCCCCTGGGCCGCGAGGCCATGGCGGCCCTCGGCGGCGTGCTGGCGGCCGGCGGCGCCGTGCTGGCCATCGCGGGCGATCCGGCCACGCAGGCCTACCTCGAGAGCGCGCTGCTGCCCCTGGTGGGGGTCCCATCGCGTGCGGTCTACACCAGCGGCGGCGCCGAGGGCCAGCGCGCCAAGGTGCAGGACCGCGGTCACCCCGTGCTGAACGGCCTGCCGGATGACGCCGTGGCGACCCTCGAGGACGTGTCCTGGCGCCGTTGGTACCGGCTTGAGCCGGCCGGCGCCGACGTCCCGCTGGCCCTGGCCGGGGACGACCCCCTGATCCTGGCCGGGACCGGCACGGCCGGGCGCTGGGCGCTGCTGCCGTTCAACCTGCGGCCCGAGTCCTCCGACCTGCCGGGCAGCCCCATGGCCCTGCCGCTGCTGCGCCGCCTGTGCACGTGGCTGGCGCGGCCCGCCGAGTTGGCCGCGGCGCGGAACCTGACCGTGGGAGAGGACCTCGCCCTGCGGCCCCTGCTGCCGCGGGCGGCCGACACGTTGGCCGACCCGGGGACGCTGCAGGTGGTGGGTCCCGAGCCCGGCGTCGAGCGCACGGCGCGCCTGGCCTGGTCGGGCGGGGCGCCCGAGCTGACGGCGGGACCGGCCGCGTCGGCGGGCCTGGCGGTGTTCATGGCGGGGCCCGACACGGTGGGCCTGGCGGCGGTGGGCCTGCCGGCCTCGGAGTCGAACCCCGTGCTGCTCGAACCCGAGGCCTGGGTTCGGCCGCTGGCCGAGGCCGGCCTGTCCGTCGCCGGCGGCCTGGAGGATGCCCGCCCCGAGGCGGTGGCGGCGGCCTTCGGCGGTCTCTCGCTGGCGCCCTGGATGCTGCTGGCGGCGGCCCTGGTGCTGGCGATCGAGCTGCACCTGGGGCGCGGCACCGGCGCCTCATCCTGACCCGGCGAGTCGAAATTTGAAAATCACCGGAATTCGTCTAACTTTGCCCGCGTGTCCGGCGTCGGGCCGGACCGCGCCGGCCGCGGGTGCGCCCGCCTGCGGCCCCAAGGAGCTCTCCCCATGTGGAACTACTCGGAGAAGGTCTTCGACCACTTCATGAACCCGCGCAACGTCGGCGAGGTCGAGAACCCCGACGGCGTGGGCGAGGTGGGCTCGATGGCCT